>JALRGB010000350.1 GCA_023253575.1 Verrucomicrobiales bacterium | reverse complement strand
ATTCGATTGCCTGGCAGGGATCGCTGCTGGTTAGCCAGACGGGCTGGCATGAATTCCGGCTGACGACGCCCAATGGCGCGCGACTATATTTAAACGGCGATTTTCTCCCAGGTGACGGCAACCGTCGTGATGACAGTGCGGCGCAGCGCATTCCGGCCTTGATTGACGCTTGGGTCAGCTCGGGCGATGCCGAGCGGGTTGAGACGGTCCGGGTGTTTCTGTTGGGCGGGCGGAGTTATCCCTTTCGCCTTGATTATTTCAAGTACATGGACCGGCGTGGGGCGGTGCGTCTGGAGTGGCGGCAGCCGGACGGCGTGTGGGAGGTGGTGGGGGCGCCGCATATTTCTCCCGCTCCGGCCCGTCATGTCACGGTGGTTTCGACCGATTTCCCTGCGGATGACGCCAGCGAAGGGTATGAACGAGGCACGGCTGTTCACAAGGAATGGCATGAAGCCACGACCCGCGCCGCGCTGGAGGTGGCCACGCAGGTGCTGGATCGACTGCCCCGACTCAGTGGCGCCGATGACGACGCCCCCGACCGCAGCGACAAACTTCGCGCCTTTCTAGCCACCTTGGCGGAGCGGGCCTTCCGGCGCCCATTGAGTGACGAAGACCGGGCGTTTTTTGTCGACCGGTGTTTTCAGGATGGCCTCTCCCCGGAGCTAGCGGTCAAGCGCGGGGTCCTACTGGTTCTCAAATCTCCGCGGTTTTTGTATCCGGATCTGGGGCATCGCTCAGATGATTTTGCGGTCGCCACCCGTCTAGCGCTGGCCGCGTGGGACTCGGTCCCGGATCCCCTGCTCTGGGAAGCCGCCCGAAACGGTCAGCTGCGCTCGCCCGATCAGCTGCGCGCCCAAGCCCGCCGCCTGATGGACGACCCCAGAGCTAAAGCCAAACTCCATGAGTTCTTCCACCACTGGCTGGCCATGGAAAAAGGCCGAGACCTGCGCAAAGATACAGAAATATTCCCCGGGTTCGACGCCGCCATCCTCGCCGACCTCAAACAATCCCTCGAACTTTTTGTCGACCGCATCGTCTGGAGCGATCACTCCGATTATCGAGAACTCTTGCAGGCTGACTACTTGCTGCTCAACGAGCGGCTCGTTCGATTTTATGGCGTCGACGCCCCGGCGGCGGGCGACGATTTTCTGCCGGTCCAGCTCGAGCCCGCCCAGCGCGCCGGCATTCTGACGCATCCGTTTCTGCTCGCCAGTCAGGCGTATTTCAAGACGACGTCGCCCATTCACCGCGGTGTCTTTCTGACCCGTCAGATCCTCGGTCGCGCGCTCAAACCACCGCCACAAGCCATCGCCTTCGATGACGCGCACTTCGATCCCACCCTCACCATGCGCGATAAAGTCATCCAGATCACCAGCAAAGAAAGCTGCATGGCCTGCCATACGACCATTAATCCACTCGGATTCAGCTTGGAAAATTTCGATGCGGTCGGCCGCTTCCGGACGATCGACAATCACCAACCGGTCAACCCCGAGTCAGCTTACCTCACGGCCGAAGGCGAAACCATCACTCTGCGGGGAGCCCGCGATGTGGCCGCTCACGCCGCCACCGCGGCCAGCGCCCGCCATGGATTCATCCGCCAGTTGTTTCATAGCTTCGTCAAACAACCCCCCGCCGCTTACGGCCCAGAGACAGTGGAGGAACTCGACGCCTCCTTCCTCGCCTCTGGCCACCACATCCGCCAGCTGGCCGCCGAAATCACCGCCCGAGCGGCCCAGCCTAGCCCCACCCCAGCTCCTCAAGCCAGCCGCTAAACGCCCCGCTCCGCCTCCTTCCCAATTCTCCAATTTTCCACTCCGCGCCGCCGTCATGACCATCACTACCCGCCGCCAATTTCTGCACCGCCTCGGCCTTTCCGCCTCGGTCCTGCCGTTTCTTCCCGCCCTGCCTTCGCTGGCCCAATCGCCCGCGACCCGCCCACGGCAGAGAATCATCTTCATGTTCACCCCGAACGGCACCGTTCCCACCGATTTCTGGCCCGACCAAACCGGAGCTGACTTCCAGCTGAAACGGATCCTGACGCCACTCGAACCATTTAAAAATAAAACGCTCACCCTCAAAGGCGTCTCCAATAAAATTCGCGGCGACGGCGACGGCCACATGCGCGGCATCAGCTGCCTGCTGACCGCCGACGAATTGTTCCCCGGTAACATCCAAGGCGGCAGTGACAAACCCGCCGGCTGGGCGAAAAATATTTCCATCGATCAGGAAATTCGAAATTTCCTCCAATCCAATCCCGCCACCGCCACGCGCTTCGGCTCATTGGAATTGGGCGTGGCCGTGCCCAACCGCGCCGATCCTTGGACACGCAAAACCTATGCCGGTCCGAACAAACCGCTGGCCCCGCTCAGCGACCCCTACGCCGTCTTCGAAAAACTCTACGGCCAAATGAAGGATCGCGAACACCTCGGCAGCGTGCTCGACGAGGTCCGGGATGACTTGCGCCTCGTGGGATCACACCTCAACGCCGACGAACGCGCCCTGCTCGATCAACACGCCCAATTCGTCCGCGAAATGGAAAACGACCTGAAAGCCGCCGAAACCACCCGCCTCCTGTTTCCCCCGCCCACCCTCGAACCCGGCGTCGCTCTCGATAATGATGGCATTCCAAAGATTACCAGCATGCAAACGGACATGCTCGTCAATGCCTTCGCCAACGACTTCGCCCGGGTCGCCTCGCTGCAGTTCACCAACTCCGTAGGCCAAGCCCGCATGCGCTGGCTGGGAGTCGACGAAGGCCACCACGGCCTGTCCCACGAGCCTGACAACAATCTCAAAGCCCAAGAAGACCTCGTCAAAATCAACACTTGGTTCTGCGAACAACTGGCCGACCTCGCCCGAAAACTCGATGCCATCCCAGAACCCGGCGGCACCGGAACGCTGCTCGACAATACCACCATCGTCTGGGCCAACGAACTGGGTAAAGGCAACAGTCACACCCTCGACAATATTCCATTCTGCCTCGTCGGCGGCGGCTTGGGATTCCAGTCAGGGCAAGCACTGCAGTTCGAAGACGTGCCCCACAATCGCCTGTGGCTCAGTATCGCGCACGCCTTCGGTCACCAAATCCCGTCGTTCGGCCACAAGGACCACTCCGCCAACGGCCCGCTCACCCTCGCCTGAGCCTCTCCCATCAAGGGCGCCCACTCGGGCTCTACCCTCCAAATAGGATCCATCGCTGCGGTAAACGGCAGACTGGTCCGCTGACGGTTGCC
>JALRGB010000316.1 GCA_023253575.1 Verrucomicrobiales bacterium | reverse complement strand
AAGGCCCCCTGCCAGTTGTACAAACTGTGCGTGTACTTTCCTCCCGCCGGATTTAACACCGTCCCACCTTCACGAATCACCGGTACCTGCTGCGCATTGGCGTGCTCCTCGACGCGGGTAATCAAATGATAGGGTGCCACGGACGACAGGACCGCGGCGGGAAACGTCACTTCTGGCAGCGTCGGTTTGGCTTTACCCACCCACGCGGGCACTCCGTCGTAAACGAAATAAGCGAAATTCGGTTGCGGGTCTTCCAGCCGCGGGGCGCGCGCGGTCCCGGCCAGCCCATCCACGGCTCGCAACCGGTAGCGCACCATTCGTCGATGCCTTTGCACGGTACCGGGAATGATCGCGGAATACACGGCGTCGCCTGCCACTGCGTCGCCACTCTGCCCGTCGTCCCGCAGGGGCAACGTCGTCCATGACGATGGCGCCTCGTACCGCGCATCATCCAATTTGATGTAATCCCCGGGCTCCACCACTTGCCACATCAACTGCGCCTCAACGACTCCTTCCGGATCCGTAATCTTAGCCGTTACCCGCACGTCCTGCCCAGTGCGAGGCCACTCCTGATCCACGCCCCCTGCCACCACCGCATGCTCAGCCTGACGAATCGCCGGCGGCGCGTTGTCCGCCCGTACCGAATTCACCGCCAACGGCGTCGGTTTTCCCGTGGGCGTATTTCCGTCGAACTTCAACTCCGCATCAATCGAAAAATCGGAATCACTGATGGATGAATTTAACGCATGCAAGGCCAGCACATTGACCGCCGGCCTCGCCGGGGTGCCAATGTTCAACAACGCATTTGGCGCCGACAGCGTGATCGTCTCCACCGAACCAGCCGCATGCACCCGGCCCGCCACCCCGTCAAACATCACTTGTGTCCCCGCCGCAGGACCAAAACGCCCAATCTCCTGCCCGTTCAACCAAGCCACAAATCCGTCGTCGCTGTAAACCCGCAGCTTTAATGGCCCCGGCGCAGACTCCGTCATCTCAAAAGTGTGCCGCATGAAAATCCCCGTATAGCCGGGATTCGTCACCGTCATGCGCATGTCCGACAACAGCGTCTTGATCGAAACCGACGCCGGATACCCAAACGGAGCCCCTCCCACACCCCGCAACCACGTTTCATCCTCCATAAAATCCACCGCCCGCCACGCGGGAATCGGAACCGAAGCTTCACTGACCGCTTTGCGATAACGCCAGCCCGTACTTCCTCTGGATACAAACGCCCGCGCCGGAGCCACATCGCTGCCCCCGTCCGACCGACGCCAGTTGCCCGCCAGATTGTTGTCCAACAACGGATGAACCAACTCAATAGACAAATTCGGAGGATCCCCCACCGTCGGCCACGGAAAACCTAATTGATAGGCCACTTCGTCGACTTTCTGACCACTCGAGGTGCGCAGCACCACCGTATCCCCCGCGTTTTTGAGACTGCCATAGACTGGAAACGCCACGCCAGCATTCCAGTTAAAAACCCCAGCTCCGGAAACTCCCCACTTCGATTGTAGAGTGGCCGCATCCTCCGCTACGACCACATACCCACCAGCCGGCAACACCGCGCCCACCGGAAAAACAAAGGATAATCCGTCCGAAAAATACCACCCGCCCAGAGCGACATCAACCGTCCCAGGATTATGCAGCTCCACAAACTCGCTGTGCACTGTCGGATCATCCTCATCGTAGTGAATCTCATTAATCACCACCGACTGTGACCGCAGCGGCATCGACCCAGCCACAGCGCACAGCACCGGGAGACAGAGAAATCGGAAATATTTCATGAGACGTCAGAAGTTCGCCGCACCCCTGATTCAGCACAGAAACGACAAGCGAGAATATCACAATACCGGAGAGGACATGCCTCGACAAGACCGCCGATCGGAAAGTTTCATTCTTCCCAGAACCCGCGCAAACTCAACCTCAACGCGCTGCCAGCCCGGCAGTCAGGGCGCCGGAGGCACCACGCCCAGCCCAGCCGCCCGGCTATGATCCAATGACATGACGAGCACTTTATCCACCCGATGACGATCCATGTCGATGATTTCAAACCGCCACCCCTTCCATTCGAA
>JALRGB010000593.1 GCA_023253575.1 Verrucomicrobiales bacterium | reverse complement strand
GCGAGTACAGCGTCGTGGGAGCGTGAAGCCCCCAGCTGCGGGCCTGTGGTTTGCGTGCCAGTCCCGTCAGGGCCGTTAGGAAAACAGGGAACACGGTCAAGGCCATGATAAAGCACGACCAGAGGCCAATCGGTTCCGGGGCGAGGCCCCAGCCGGCAAGCAGCAGCATGAGCATGGCCGGAGGCACCATGCTGCGCCGGAGGTTGTCGAAGATTTTCCACCATCCGAGTGCGGTCAGCGTATTGGGTATCCTCGTATTGCCAGGGCCGAGCACGCGCGGCAACAGCCACCCTGCGATCTGCCAATCGCCGCGAATCCATCGGTGCCGCCGACTCATTTCGGCAGTGAAGCTGGAGGGATGCTCCTCGTACAATTCGACATCACTGATCAGTGCGGAACGGGCGTAATTGCTTTCCACCAAGTCGTGACTGAGGATGAGATTCTCGGGAAACCGGCTGGCGGTGGCCTGACGAAAGGCATCGACATCATAAATGCCTTTTCCGACATACGATCCTTCGGCAAACAAGTCTTGATAGACATCCGAGACTTCCCTCGTGTACGGATCAATGCCAGGGTCACCACTGGAAAGCTGAGCGAAGCGCGAGCGGTTGGCCGCGGTCAGGCTGACCGGTGTTCGCGGTTGCAAGATGGCATAGCCTTCGACGATGCGGCCGGAGACCGGATCGTACCGCGGTCGGTTCAGCGGATGAGACATCGTGCCCACCAGCCGGTGGGCGGCATCCCGGGGCAACGCCGTGTCGGTGTCCAGCGTGATCACATGACGAATGGCCGGCATCGACGCGACATCGCCCACCACGGTCGTAAAAGGATCGCTCGAGCCGCCGCGCAGCATTTCGTTCAACTGCTCGAGTTTGCCCCGTTTCCTTTCATACCCCATCCAGAGCCCCTCATGAGGGTTCCACACCCGAGACCGGTGAAAGAGGTAAAAGAGCGTCGGCCCGCCTAGACTGTGCCGCTCGTTCAACGCTTTGATGCCGTCAGCGGCGGCGTCGAGCAGAGCGCGATCCCCAGATTGTGCGGCCACCGGCGCATCACAGAAATCTGTCAGTAGGGCAAAAAGTAGGTTCGGGTCGCGATTTCCCACGTATCGAAGCTCCAGTCCATGCAGAAGGTCATGAATTTCCTCCGCGTTCGTCAGCAGCGCGGGAATGACGACCAGAGTCCGGCTTTCGTCGGGGATTCCTTTGGAAAAATCGAGGCGCGGCAGCGGCCGTGGAGGAACCACCAGCGTGGTGATCAGGTTGACCACGGTCACGGCCAGTTGCGAGGCACTGACGCACCCGAGTCCGCTGAGCAGCCAGACTCTCCAGTCATGCCACCCACCCAGATCAGCGGCCCGCGTCAGCGCCCAAGTGGCGACCAGCGTCACGACCGCCAAGCAGCTGGCATACACCATGACCGACCATTGACCGGCACCGCGGCAGAGGCAGGCGCGCCAAGAGAATCGCGCTCCCACCTCCTGTTCCAGAGCGGTCTGACCCCGGTCAATCAGATAATACCCGACATGCGCCGCTCGCGCGACGACCCCGTCGCGCTCGCCTGCCAATGCCGCCATCTGGACGGCCGCCCGCGCCACTGCTACCTCCGTAAGACCGGCCCGCCGCGCCAGATTTTCAATGCGGTGACGATAAAGATCACGCGTGGCAAAATCCATCGAGGAATACACTCCGGCCGGATCGGTGTGCAGGGTGGTTTCGACCACGCTCATGGCCTCGACAAATTGACGCCAGTCCATCGCGCCTAAGTTCCGCAGACTGCCAATGCTGTGACCAATCGAAACTTGGTCCGCTGCTTGTATTTGATTGTCAGTTCGTTGTAATTGCTCACGGCTCAGTCCTTCGTCGGCCAGCCGGTGTTGCACCCAGCTCTGAATGGTGGCCAGCGCAGGCCCCTGACCGTTCATGCGGGCCGAGAATTCTTCGACAAATTGATTGCTGAATGGCGGGTTGGACTGGGCCATTTCAGCCAGAACATGCAGTGCTCGGGCCGGCTCATCTACCACCTCTAGAAGCCGTGCCGCCCAGCCACTGCCCAGATTGCGGTCGCGCCGACGCTGCGCAATATGCTCGGAGACACGGCGCAGGTTTTCGATCAATGCGAGCCTTAACATAATGGGCACAGCCCAAAGCTCGCCCAGCGTCAGTGGGGTGATCGTTTGATAGGATTGGATAAAGTGATTGATGTTCTCGGCATCGACCCGGCCATCCGCATGAGAAATTAGCTCCAGTGCAATGGCATAGACTCGCGGAAAGCCGGCGGCCGGGCTGTTGAGCAGGCGCGGCAACTCCTGACTATAAGTGCGCGGCAGATGGAGACGGCTGGCCCGGATGTGCTGCTCGATCAGATAAAAATTGTCCAGCAGCCATTCGCCGGCCGGGGCAACTCGACGGTTTTCCGCTTCCACTGATGTCACCAGATCATAGACCTCAAGGAGCATTTTCTCGTTCTCTTCGAGCCGCCGCAAAAGCCGATTGGGCCCGCGCTTGGCATCAATCTGATGCCCGGAAGCAACATCAACCGCGTGCAATTGCAGCTGATCGGTACTGAACAACTCGGCTCTCAAAGGCGAGAGCGGCCGGGTGTTGGGAGGAGGAGGAGGCTTCATGGGGTGACTTACATGGCCGGCCCGCCTGTTGAAAACCTAAGAGATGATCGCTCTTTGTTATTTTGAGTAGGCATACCCTCCGCCCGCAATCGCCGGAAAATCATCCTCGATGCCACTCTCCCATCATGACTCCCACCGTAACTAGTTCGCAACGCCCAGGGTCTGACCAAAGCCAAGACTCCAAAACCCACCATTCTGGCCCGTGCCAATAAGAAATATTTCATACGAATCCGAGCTGAAACCGAAGTAGCGAAATGCCCCCAGTGTTCATTCATGACCCAATAAGTGTACGGCACCACGAGCTCGAAGCAATGTATCGCGCACTCATTTCATCGAATCATTTCATCGGTCGACACCTTGAGTGGCCAAGCAGGGGGGGACAGGTCGACACCGCGCGCTTGAGTCGTGACCCATCGGCCTGTAGGCTGCATCCATGAGTTCCCCCAATTTCTTGTTTTTCATGCGTCGGCGGGTTTGGCGTCAGATGCGATTGATTGTGCCGAGCGTGTTTGGGCCAGCCTTTATGGCAGCGGCCGGGTCGATCACATTGACCGCCCCGCTCGAACATCAGGTCACACAGCGAGTGACCAAAGTGAGCGGGCCGCTGACCATTCGCGGGCAGTTGGTGGATGTGCCGGCAGAAAACATGGTGATTGAGGCTCGGCTGCGGGCGGTGGGTGCCGCAGAAGCCGAGGGCGCCGAGGGAGCGGCTTCGGCGGGCAAAGCGGGCAAAGCGGCCGGTGCCGGCCCGGACGAGTGGCGCCGGCTGGTGGTCGAGCGGCACGAGGGGGGAAGTTTTTCGACTGGGCTGGAGATGGCGGCGGGTGGCTGGCAGCGCCTAGAGGTACGGGTGGTGGTGGCCGAGCAGGTCGTCGCCGAGGCGGCGGTGGCGCCGGTGG
>JALRGB010000234.1 GCA_023253575.1 Verrucomicrobiales bacterium | reverse complement strand
TACAAAGTTGTTGTAGAGGAGATTACCCAGACTGCCGGGCTCATCTTGACGGCGTCGGAGGAAGATACCGATCCTACTCGAAACCAAGTCGTTTCCGTGGACTTGATTTCTTGGTGAGTCGGATATCAGCAGAGATGTTTCGGCGGCGCCGGCGACAGAGTTTTGGCTGACGGTACAGAAAGTGGAGGTGGCGAGTTCCATGCCGACGCCAGTCGCTGGCTCGAAGGCATTTTCGCGCAGAGCGACATTGAGCGAGCCGGTGGCGGAAAGTCCGACCCGATAGGATTGCTGGACCGAATTGTTGTGGAAAACCGTATTTCTACCGATGACATGATCGAGGTAAATACCACCTGCGGCACCGCGAATGTGGTTGTCCTTGACGGTGACGTCGGTCATGAGGCCTCCCGCGAGGATGCCTCCGTCACCGGAATCCTCCATGCTGTTTTCTGAGATTAACCCGTGTTGGAAATTGCCGAATTTGAGTGCTTCAAAACACTCGCGGAGCCGGTTGCCGGTCACGGAGAGCGCGGGACAATTAAGGGCCACGATGCCGTTGTACATTCCTCGAAAATCGCAGTTGGTGATGGTCAGGTTTTCGCAGCGGGTTCCCATGACTCCGGCGCCATTGGCGGATCCGACCAGATTCCGGACCGTGGCATCGCGGCACCCATACAGGACCAGCGTGCCGACGTTCTCCGAACCATCGAAGCAAAGGTCGTCGATGCCCTCCAGATACCAAACGGGTCTACCGTCGACCCGGTTGCTTTGGTCGATCTGGTTGCCGGGCAGCAGGCCGGGATCCATGACGAAGGGAGCGACCCAGAAATTATACCGGTTGCCGTTCATGAGGTTGCCGGAGAAATCCGAGTCGGTCACCGCGATCAATCCCATCCCCGTGTCTTCGTTCGCGACTGCGCTGTTGCCAGTCACGGTCAGGCCGGAGCAGCTCTCGAAACGGTAGGCCAGCTCGACCTTGAGACCGCTGGCGCGATTGTCCTCGACGACGACCCCGGACGTTCCGTAAAGCATGATGCCGTAGATGCCGCTGCCGGGGCCCTCGCCTTGGATCAAGGAGTTACGCCGGATGCTGACCCCTTCGGAGGCGACGAAAAGCCCGATCGAGCCATTCGACCCAGAGATGGTATTGTCCTCGATGGCGAGGTTGACGGCCAGCCCGGTTGACAGCAAGGCCCGAACGTTGATGCCGCCACCGCCCTGCTGGAGGATCGAATTTCTGGCAATCACTCCGTTGGTGATGGGCGTGTCGGCGCCGGCGCTGACGAGGACGATGGAATAAGCTTCGCGCCCCTCAATATGATTGTCGACGATCTTGAAATCATTCGGTTCAAAAAGCGTGAGGGCGCTGCCGAACACGCGAAACGTGCACGCCGAAACCTCAAGCCCGGTGAGCGGCCGGGCGATGACCGCCGGCGTCTCCCGGGATTCAGCCTCCTCCAGATCGATAATGGAAAGCGATTCCAGTTTTGGGTGGTCGCCGAGGAGCTCGATTTGAAACGGCTGACCGCCCAAGATAGTCAGTTGCGAGAGTTCGACGCCGTCGGACTCGACCCTGACCGCGCAAGGGCCGGTCGTCTCCGAGGCGTCGATCACAGGCTGACCCGTCCCTGTGTCTACACCTCTGACAATTAAGCTTTTGTTGATCGTCAGCGATTCTGCGTAAGTCCCGCTTTGGATTTCTATTAAGTCTCCGTCGCTCGCCGAATCAATAGCCGCTTGGATCGAGCTTCCTGGGGTCACGAGAAAAGTGGTGGCTTGAGTGAGAGAGGTGCCGAGGGCCAAGAAGCTGGTGCTGGCGGCCAGAATCAGACTGCGGACGAATGGGGTGCGGTGAATCCGATTCGGTTGGGGCGACCGGGCCGGAAGTAGCGGCGGACGATGAGCGTCGTGCTGAGCCGAGTAGTGGTATGATTGGGACATGGGACAAATCGCCTTGAGGGGCTGAGTTCGCGGCGAAGATCATCATGGGGCTGCGGCGGAAGTGGTGCCATGCGAGGGAGTTCTCGTTCGATCCGGGAAAAATCCGGACTGTGGGATGGAAAGATTCTTTCTGGGTGTGGGGTAGGTGGGGGCGGTGATTTGTGAGTGGGCGCGTGGTGTCTTGGGGGTTGCGTGGCGGTGGTTTGGCCGCATAATAAAGCGCCTCATGGATTCCAGTACTGTCACCAAGCCGCTCGACATCTCCGCCTTTGACACGGCCTCGCTGAAAGAGCGCTTGGGCGGTCTGCGGAGGTATCTTTGACGTCGCGACACTTGACCGTCGCCTTGCGGAACTTGAGGCCTTGATGGCGGCGCCGGGGTTCTGGGATGACCAGAACAAGGCCAAGGCGGCCATCACGGAAGCCAACGATATGAAGCGAAAGCTAGGGCCTCTGCGTGCCTTGGAGGCGCGGGTGGCGGATTTTGACGTGTTATTAGAACTGTGTGCGGCGGATGAGACGGATGTTGCATCGGGAGCTGAAGCGGTAGCGGAGTGGAAGGCCTTGGGAGCAGCTTTGGATGATTTTGAGTTGAAGATTCTGATGTCTGGCAAGCAGGACACGCATAATGCGTTCATTACCATTCATGCGGGAGCGGGTGGGGCGGAGGCATGTGACTGGGCGGACATGCTTTACCGGATGTTTGTGCGGTGGGCGGAGCGGGATGGATTCAAGGTGGAGGTAGTTGACGTGCAGGAGGAGGACCCAGCGGGAATCCGATCGGCGACGCTGCGCATTGTCGGGGAGTACGCGTTTGGGTATTTAAAGAATGAAACCGGGGTGCATCGGCTGGTGCGGATCAGTCCCTTTGATTCGCAAAAGCGGCGTCATACATCGTTTGCCAGCGTCGATGTGACACCGGAAGTGGATGATGACATTAACATCGAGATCAATGAGGCGGACGTGGAGCTCGAGACATTTCGTTCCGGCGGTAAGGGTGGACAGAACGTCAACAAGGTGGAGACGGCGGTCGATCTGCTGCACCGCCCCAGCGGCATCCGCGTGTTCTGCACCCAGGAGCGCTCGCAGCTGCAGAACCGCGAGCGGGCCCTTGAGATCCTGCGCGCCA
>JALRGB010000176.1 GCA_023253575.1 Verrucomicrobiales bacterium | reverse complement strand
CACCCCACCTCCCCATGACCCAGCCCCCTTCAACAGCACCGACCCCCGAAAGCAAATTCCTTTCATAAGAGAAATGCCCTGAACGTCTAGCGGAGTCCACGCTTCAACGGATAGCCTCTGGTCGGAGGGTTGGCAATTCCTTTGCCGCCGCCGTTCCTGGCGCCGTGGTCCCTGGCCGGTTCGCCCGCCCGTGGTTCCGGCCTCCCGTTGCCCCCCAGGGAGCGTCGCCTGCCAGTAGCGTCTGGCCATCGCCACCCGGCTCGAAACCCCCGCCATCGCAATCCTGCGTGGTTCCAGTCCTGCCGCGAGTTCGCCCGGGCGTTCCACGATGGATGATGATGGCACCTTGCCGCGTGGAGACCGAGGTACGCTCCCCGCTGGTGATTGCTCGCCAGCTTGCCGCGCGGCCGCTCGGGGACCGGAGGGGTTGCTCCGTCGTCCCGGGGGCGGTGTGCCACGGGTTCGGGTGCAGGCCTGAACCGTTGCGCCTCCCTCGTGCGCGTCCCTGCTCCGCTGTGATGTGCTGGCGGGCGTATTCCTGGCTGGCGAGGCGGGCCGCGAGCAAGTCGCCGGGCTGGGGGTGCGGATCATGGTGAGCGTTCCAGACTGAGGGCGCCGGCCGTTGCGCGGCTCCCGCGGGTTCTGGTCACGCTACGGAAGGCCCACGTAGTTTTGTTCTCCGCCGCTGCTCAGGTCGCGGTAGGGGCGCGGGGTAACCAAAGTCTCTACGGCGACCGTCTCGGAGGCGGTTAACGACGGGCTAATTGGTACCCGATCAAGAGCAAGAGCAAGAGAAGACATAGCCCGGGTACGGCAGCGAGCCCACGTACCCACCATCGCTCCCACCCTCCAAAACGCCGACTGGCGACGAGCGGACTGAGTACCAGCGCCACCCCAGGCCCCAAAAACCAAAGGTTTCGATGCATCCCGACAGCCACCAGAAAAACCAGTCCCACCGCCACTTCCAAGATGTATACCGACCAGTGATTCGGGTTGAAGCCGTCTGCCCATGACAACGTGGCCGAGCCCCCGGCGTTCTTGGCCCCCTCCTCCTCGGCCGCATCGTTCGTGACACGAAAGGTAGCTCGTCCCGTCAAACAAAATACCAGCGCCGACAACGACTCGGTGACGAGGCCGGCCAGATACGTGAACGTCGAGGCGAGAAAGAATCCCGGGAGCTCCCGCCAGCGGAACGGAACCGTGCCCCCGCGGCGCCCGAGCCTCTCGATGCCAAAACAAAGCACCGGCGCCAGCATGCTCACCGTCATCATGAGGTAAAAATCCCAGCTCCAGAACACGTGGTACCTCAATCCCATAACGGCCTCCACCATCGACTTGCCCTGGACTACGGGCGGCACGAAAAAGCTCCCCGGCATCCGAAACTCCTTCATGCTCCAAGGCAAAACCGTCGCCAACAGCCCGAGAAACACCAGCATCGGTACCGCCAGAAAATGCTGTGATCCGTGCATCAGCACGTCCAGTTTCTCGGCCCACGGAACCCGCGCCGACCGAAAGAATGCCTTTCCGTTCAACTTTAAACATTCGCCGGTCCCGCGAATCCACTTGTCTGTTCGCTTCCTCAACTGCGGCCAGCTCAGCGGGAATTCCTCCCGGCACACCACTTCGTCCGCATACACCCCGCGCCAGCCGGCCGCCCGCAACTTCATTGAAAATGCCAGATCCTCGGTCACGATTTCTGGAAACCCGCCCACCGCCCGCCAGGCCTCCATCGACATCAAGGCGCCATGACCGTAAAACATCACAAACCCACCACCCGCCGCCCGACCCGCGACTTGTTGACGGAAATGCGCCCCAACAGCCGGGGCCATCAGCCGTGAAAACCGGGTCGATGCGGAACAGTCTCCTTCCTGCCGGGTCTGCACATAGGCGACGGGACCACGATCTTCCGCTCTGCTGGCAACCGCACTCCCTGACACGTGCAACTCATCGTCAAAATGCCAGAGCGTCCGCTCCACAAAGTCCTCCGGAAACACGCCGTCTGCATCACACACCGCGAAATGCGTAAATCCCTCCGATTCCAGTTGCCGCAACGCATGATTCACATTTCCAGCCTTCCACCCTGGCGACCCCGCGGGACGGCGGATCAGGCGCACCCGGTTCCATGACGGATCATCGTTGCCCCGCGGGCCCCCGCGTCCGCCGCCCGGCTCGCTCAGCGCCACCAAAGCATCAACCCGCTCGCGCCATTCCGCCAATGTGGAATCATCACACACCACCACCTCACACCGTCTTCCCTGCAGCGCCCGCACCCTCCGCAACGCCTCCACCGCCTCCTCCCGCACATCGTTCCGCGTCGGGTACACCAGCGCCACCCGCACCCCCGCACCGCTCATCGCCCCCCCGTTGATGGCCCGCCGGCCACCGTCTGCCACCAAAGCCAAATGAGTCGGATCCGAGGCAACCGACCGATGCCCGAATATTGCATTCACCAACGCCCCAACCCCGAAACACCAGAACGCAATCAGAGCACCGGCAAACACCAGCACCGCCACCGCATGAAATACCGTCTCCGCCGCCCACAGCAGCGCTAGCACCGGTGGCGCGAAATAGAGGCAGATACAGAGACAGGCGGCGGTGAGGCACAATCTGCGCTGAGCAGCGAAAAAGCCCACCATATTTAAAGATCCTACTAAAACACTACAATCACGGGCTCTGAGGCAATTCCAGTTCTAGCACTCGCCGTATTAAATTAAGCCCCTTCAATGCCCTCCAAATTGTATAAGAACTGCCCCAATCGCCAGAATCTTTAAGAAGACACCGATCCACCTCAGAGCTCTCTGCCAATCGGCATAGCCATTAGAACTTGTCATCGATTTAGTCTGCCAATCATACCCTAACCAAATAGTCATCGCCGCCAAAATAAATCCTGCTTTGTGGACCATTAATGGATATCCATTATATGACATTAATATAACAGAACATGCAGTCACGTGGGCTAGAAGTAGCACACAAGTATTCAGCAACGCTTTAGACCAACCAATTGTTTGTCTTAAGGCTTGCACAATGAAGAATCCATATGGAAACAGCGACACGCATGCAATAAAAATCATTGCGCACCTCGCTAGATGTGAAGCCATTGTACTCCTGGTAGTTTCAGGCTCTAGCTGAGCGAATCCAGAAGGATTTTGATTGTCCATGTTCATTACTGAGGAGCATTTGAAATAACTGTAGAACCTGCTGATATTACTGCTTCGCCCAGTGTGGTCGGGGCAGGTAAGGTCATCGACGTGCCAGGCACGTTAGTAGCTACATTAGCCGCATCGCACAGCAGCGGAACTGTGATTCCTGGGCTGTTACCGTCAGCGGCCTGATCCAGTGCATTTGTGAGATTTTTGATCGAATAGCAGGCACTAACAATCGCATACTCCACATCATATACAAAATGAACTATGAATCTAGGCGGAAGAAAATCCCATTTATTCCATTCCCAATCACTAAGGCCGGATGGATCGAGAATTGTTAGCGGCGAACTAGACACATAGGTATAGAGATTGACAGTCTCTAAGACACCAAGCGGATCAGGGGATATGAACCGGCCCAGCCCAGGATGGTACCACCGATGTCTATAGTGGTAGAGGCCGACCGTGCTGTCGTATTCGCGCCCGGTGAAGAGGTAACGGGTGAGCGGGGCGGTGGAGACGGGCTGGTTGCTTGAGTTCCAGACCTGGACGGCGCCGAATTCGTCGTAGGTGTAACGTTCGCTGACGGTGTTGGTCTGGGCGCTGACCAAGGCGGTAGTGGAGCCGAGGTGGTCCTTGGTGAGGTAGTAGGTGGTGGCGCTGGTGGAGCCGACTTGGGCAAGGACTTCGTCGACCGATGGCCCGTGAATCCATTTCTGGAGGAGGGCGCCATTGGTACCCGCGATGGTGGCGATGACGTTCCAGTTCTGATCGTACAGATACCGGATTTCACCGCCGCCGGTTTGGGACCGCCGTGCCAGACGGTGGGCGAAGTCGTAGGTGTAAGTGGCGGTGGTGCCGCTCGCGGCCGCGGTGGCGAGGCGATTGTCGGCGTCGTAGGTGAGCGTGCGGGTGCCGTCGGTGAGCAGGTTGCCGCGGGTGTCCCATGTCAGGCTCGATCCCCCGACCGTGGAATATTGGTTGAGTTGGGTCGAGTTAAGCGAATAGGTCGTGGTGGTTCCATTGAGCACGATCGACGTGCGGTTGCCGACGGCATCCAGATTCCAGGTGAGGGCCGGGTGGGTGCTGTTGAGCGCCCCTGTGGTCGTACGGGCGGTCAAGCGGTTGATCTGGTCGTACGTGTAGTTCCGCGTGCCGCTCAGGCCGTTGGTGGCGCTGATCGACGTGATGTTTCCGACGTTGTTCCAGGTGAGCGACTGGGACGCGATGAGGGCGGGAGCATTCGTGTTCCACGTGAGGCCGGTCGGGCGGCTGGCATTGTCGTAAGTGTAGGCGCCGGTGTGGTTGTTCGGGAACGTCAAACCGGTGCGACGCTGCGCGTCGTCATAGGAAAAAGCGAACCCGCCCAAGGCGCTCGACTGAATGTTGGTGACGAGGTCCCGGCTGTTATGCGTATAAGTGATCGTGGTCCCGTCCGGATACGTCAGGGTGAGCGGCCGGCCAGCATTGTCGTACGTATACGAAATTGTCTTCGATCCACCGGTCGTGCCGCCCGGCTGCACCGAGGTGAGCACCTGATTGCGGTTGTCGTAAGTCCAGGTGTACGTGCCCGTATTCGCATCCACGACTTGGGTTAAGTTCCCCTCCTTGTTGTACGTGAACGAGGCGCCGCACGTCGGGCAGTTTTTTGCAGTCATCCAGCCGTTGGCGTTGTAGGTGCGGGTCTGAACCTGACCTGAGCGATTGGTGAATTCGACCGCTTCCCCGGCTTCATTGTATTCAGTGATCTCCGTCGGATTATCGGGGAAAGTGGTGGTTGCAGTGCGGGTCGCCGGCTCCCAGGAAAACTGTGTGACCTGGTTCTTCGCGTCCTTCACGCTGGTCAGTTCGCCGGCCAGATTATAGATAAATTCCGTCACGATGGAGGCGCCTCCGGCCGCGGCGGGAGGCTGTGTGATCTTGGTGCGGCGCCTGGCGTTGTCGTATTCGAACGTGGTCACACGGCTGGCAGGGTCGGTGATGGAGGTGACGAGGCTGCGCCCATTATAGGCATAGCTCGTCGTATTGTTCAAGGGATCGGTTTCGGTGATTCGGCGGTCGCGGGAATCGTATGTGTACGTCGTCGTCGTGCTTGCCAGCGGGGTTTTTTCGGTCAGCAGGTTGTCCATGGCGTCGTACGTGAAGTCCCAGAACTTGCCCGCCGCGTCGGTTACGCGTGTGATGCGATCCTCCACATCGTACGTGTAGGTCACGGTGGTGCCGGCAATCGGGGATGTCCTCGTGAGCAGGCGGCCTACAGTGTCGTACGTCATGGACCATGTCTGATTGTTGGCGTCCACAACGCTGGTCATATTACCGTGGGTGTCGTAATTGAGCGTGGTCACCTTGCCACGCCGGTCCGTGGCGGTTTTGACCAAGCCGATCGTCGGGTCATACGTGTAGGTCGTCTCCTCGCTCATCGCGTCGGTCGCCTTGGTAATCCGCCGCGTCGCGTCCTTGGTCAGGGTGAACGTCCGCCACGCGCCTCCCACGTCGATTTTTTCGCTGATGATTTCGTGGTTCGTCGCGTGGTAGGTGAACTCCTTGATGGTGCCCGTTTCGTCAACGATTTGCGTGAGATTGTGATTGTTCCAGGTGTAGGAAATCTTGCGGTTCGGTGCGTTGACTGGGTCGTACAGCGGACCGCGATACTCGGTCAGCTCGTGCGAACTATTGTAGGCATAGTGGTGCACGGCGTTGAGCGGGTCAATGATGTTGGTGACGAGGCCAGGGCCGGCGTATTCATACTGCCAGACCTTGCCGTCCTCGTCGGTCATGGCGGAAACGCCAAGGAAGTTGTTGTATGCAAATTGCACGAACTGCCCGTTCGGATGCGTCATGCGGGTGACCCGATCCATGGCGGCGTCATACTGGTACGTGGTGACGTTCCCCCGCGGGTTTTTCAGACTGACCATGTTGCCGTCGGCGGCATAATAATAATATTCCGTCAGGTTTAGCGGCGCCGGGCCTGCGACGCCGGCTAACATCCCGGCGCCCCACACACCCGCCGGGTGGTAGCCGAATCCCCAGACGCGACCCAACGGGTCCGTCATGCTCGAGAGCCTGCCCCCGTTGTCATAGGTGAAGAAGAGCGACCGGCTCGAGGCGTCCGTGATGCTCGTCACCTGGCCCAGCCCATTGCGGCTGTATGTCAGGCGGTGACCGAGCGGATCCTCGATGTACCGGAGCTGGCCGGTCGAGGTGAACCGGTACTTCCAGCCAAATTTTTCGCACATCTCGAAGTCACCGCCGCTGACCGCCTCCAACGTCCATCCCTGATCCTGCCAGCCGGCGCCGACGTGGCCGTCGTGAAAGGTGATCGTTCCCTGGGTAAAAAACATTTCATTGCCTGAATCGCTGCGGAAATAGGGAGTGGTGCCTCCCGCATTGCCCAGATGGATGTCGAGGCTCGTGGTCCACCCCTTACCGAGTACACCGACTGTATTGTCCTGGCTGGAGTAGCCTCGGAAGAAGCGCAGGTTCAGCTCATGCGCACGCCCGCGCCCAGGAATGATTACGTCCACCATGGGATAATAGAGTTTTCCGCCACTGAGAATGACCGGGTCGACCGGTTCTGGACACCGGCCTGTAGGACAGGTGGGCGGAGCGGGGACCATGTTGGCGGTACTCGGCTGGAATTGGGCCGGCGGGCCCTTTTCGGGCGCGCTATTGGCCAGAACAGCCGCCGGCGCGAGCGCGAGCAGATAGGGAAGAAGACGGGAGCCGAACATGTGGGCGGGGCGGGTTAGCGGTAATGGATTGGTGACGGACAACGGGACGGACGGCAGGTCAGGCGTGCAGGGCCTATGGCAGGATGACCGCTGGCGCGGTCCCGTGAGCCCTGAGCGCGCGGCGTTAAAACCCAGGTGCCGAGACCAGGTTCAGGTCCCGGTAGCGATCCAGGACTTCAAGCGATTCGGTGGCGGCGCGGTAGGCGATGGCGCTGACCTCACCCGGTTTCACCGAGGCGAAGGCGTCTCGGGCGGCCTGGTATTGCCGTTGGTAAAAGAGGATGCGCCCCCGACGGAGGGCGGCTTCCGAAGCGGCGCCGGGGTATCGGGCAGCTTGCTCCAGCGTGGCTAATGCGGCTTCAGGCTGGCCGGCGTGGTATTGGGCATCGGCCACTTCGCAGAGGCATTCAGCCGGCATGCGGCCGTCGGCCGCGGCTTTCAGGCCGTAAGCGATGGCCTGGGCATGTCGCGACATTTCTCCTTCTTCGCCCAGCGTAAAGTCATTCCGATATGACTGAATGACTTTGACCGGATTATGCGACTGTTCGAAGGCGGCCCGAGCTTCCGCGAATCGACGACCAGCGGAATACACGTCACCAAGCCCATTGGCGTCATTGGCTGCCGCAAAAGAACGCTCGGCGGCCGGAAGGTCGCCCATGGCCAGATAGACCATACCCTGAAGGGACGCGTCGTTCGGCTCCCGGGCGAGTCGCAAGGCTTCATCCAGCAGCCCTTGTTTCAGGGCCAGCAGACAAAGACCTTCCTGATCCGCAATCGACGTAAACTCGGCCGCTGCGGTGGCAAAGTCCTCTTCTTCCAAGGCACAGAGCCCGAGACCGCGGTGGTCGTTCACCTTCGCGAATGCAGCTCTTGCGGTGGGGACATCCTTGCGGCTCAGCGCCACCAAGCCCAATCCGCTCCAGTCATTCGCCTTCGCGAACGCCTCGGTGGCCTCATCCAGCCGGCGCAGCCCCAGGTAGGCCAGCCCCCGTCCGGAATCGTCCCCCGCCTGCTCAAAATGGTTCAGCGCCTGCGCGAAATTCTTCCGGTGATGCGCAACCAAACCAAGACCCCGCTGATCCCCCACGGCCGCGAAGGCTCGCTCGGCGTCGTCCAAGCGCTTCCGCGCTAATGCCACCATCCCCAGTCCTCGCTGATCGCCGGCACTGGCAAAGTGCTCGGCGGCCGCATCATAATCGCGCTTGGTAAACTCTATCCAGCCAACCGCCTTTTCGCCATTGTTCATGCCAGCGTAGGCACACCAGCCAATGAGGGCCATGATTGGGAAACGGCGGAGAAGGCTGCCCCCTTTGATTTTCAGTATGTTAGGGAGCTTCATGGGAGCGACGGGCGAATGCCCTAACGATTAGTACCAGAAAATTCTGATACCAGGCAAGGTTTTTTCTGAATTTTTCGGTGCCTGTCGTGCCTTTACTCACGGAGAGGGAACGGTCAGCCGGGCGGCCTCCGCGACTCGCTGATGCGCGTTAACCAAGGATTAACATTTAAAGCACCCTCCTGCCGACGACCTATCGATCTCGTCGTCGGACGCTCGAAGCGAGGCCATCTATCAGGCATGGGATCGCTCCGATCAGACGGCTCAGTCTTCCTCGGCCTAGCAGCCTGTCGGGCTTTCTCCAAGGAGCAAGATTGGAACCGGCGTGACTGACGAAAGCAGGAAAGCTTTTGGGGATCAGTTTTGCGTTCTGAAGTCGAGGGGTTGAAGGGGGAGGGAGTTGGCCGCGGAGATGTTAGTTCAGGGGGACTCCTAATTCGCCTGATGAGACTGGAGAGGGCATGGTCGCCCCTCCTCATGTCAGTTTCAGTGCAGCCTGAATATGAAAGATTCTCTTGACGTTATAACTCAGAGTAACGAGAGACCACTCTAACTTTGTCTTGTAAAGTCCGCGGAGCATGAAGCGGCGAAACTTCATGGCTTCTTTATACTTCTCTGCGTCAATTTTCGGATTCTGTAAGATCTGAAAATTCTCTGTCACCAGTGTTTTGAGATGTTCCCGGTTTTTT
>JALRGB010000149.1 GCA_023253575.1 Verrucomicrobiales bacterium | reverse complement strand
AGCTGGTGCGGGTCGGTGGTGGTGGTGAGGACGACCGGATTCCGTCCCCATTGCAGAGAGAGCAAGGCTTTGCCGGCGGCGGCATCGATGATCATCCACCGGTTGGAGGGATGGGGGCTGGGACCGATTAGGCCTGCGGGCTGGAGCTCGAAAACGGTGCCATCATCCAGCAGCCATGTGCCGTGCAGTTGGTTTTCTAATTCCCTTTGGGACTGGTTTTCGTCTGGATTTGGCCATTCCATCAGCGTGGCGAGCCCGCGATCGCGGGTATTTTCAGAGAACCATCGTCCGGTTCCTGATTTGAAGACCAGAAATCCACCGCACTGGTCGGTTCGCGGGCTCTGGTTTGCGTCTTCAGTCCACGGCTCTCCGGTGATCCAGCGCCAGCCGTCCTGCGGTGAAGTCTGCCAAGCCCCGAGGTGGGCACGAATAACCCCGCCCTCTTGCGGGACTACCGAAGTCCGTACAAAGGCTTCCTCCTCGGGATCGGCCAGCGTGGCCAGACGGCCTCCCCACGCCGCCGCGCAGTGGAGGGCTTCAGCGCGGGTGAACTCGCCCGGTTGGTAATAAAACCAGCGGCCGCGCCAGGCCACGCTTCCCGGCGGCGGTCCCACGGGACCGGCTTGCAACCAGTCATCGAGACCGCGCGCTCGCCAGTCGGACCATTGACGACGGCGGCGGTTCAGAAGCTCCTCCCACTGGGTATTGTGCCACGGATGACGGGACAGGACGCTGGCCAGGCCAGTCGTCAGAGCGAGTGCCGCCTCAAAATCGCCAGCTTGCGCTAGATCGTCCGCCTCCCGAAAAAAGTCCGTGGTGGGATCTATCCGATCCATCGCCGACCATGCCGCGTCTCCAGCGTTTATGCGGGCTCCAGTTTGGTCCAGAGTCACGCGATGCAGCCGCGCTTGGTCGAGAAATTTCAGCGAGTTCAGCCGACTGTCGCGCGCGCCGAAGGTGGTCAATCCCGAGAATTCCAGCAAGCGGACATCCGGTTCCCGGTCGAATCCATTCCAGTGCAGGGAGGTCAGGCTTCTTTGGGCCAGCAGCGGCTGCAGTGATGGTGGAGCGGAGGGGGTGGATGGAAAGATTCCCCGTGGTGCTTCCAGCGTCAACATCTGCAGTGGGCAGTGAGCGAGTGGATCCAGCGAGGCGACGGGGCCGTGGAACCACGCCCAAGAAAGCGGGTGTCCGGCGAGCGGACTCAGGTCTAACGGCGTGCGCGGTGCGGCCGAGATGGCTTTGATGCGGTGGTCTTTTAATGGTTCCAGCGACTGAATGTCTGGGCGTCGCGACAAATCCACGTAAGTGTTTTCAGGAACTACCAGCACCTGCACTGGAGGCAGGCCGGTTGCGCCGCCTCCTCCCCAGGCTTCCGCCACGGCCCAGAGGCGCGCGGAGGAGGCGAGCAGCGCGGGGGTTTTTTCGTCGAGGACGATCCGAAATCCTCTTTCGGAGTGGCCGGCTTCGTACAGAGGGGTGGTGAGGGTGGAATGATGTTCCCGGGCATCAGGCGTGGCCGCAGTCGTTGCATGCCAGTGCGGGGGGGATGGTAATCTGTCGATCAGCCATTCCTCTCTGACGAGGTTGGCATCACCGGTCGGTTTTGGGGTAGAAATTCCACCTCCTCCCTGACGCCATTCATGGGATATGGGAAGTCGAAATTCCTGACCTGGGAGGATGTCGCCGCGGGCGAGAGCGGAGCGGGTTAACCAATGGCAAAAGTCGTGGGCATCCTGCCAGCTAACGGCGACGACGGGCTGGTCGTCGGTGACGGGGCGACCCGGTTGGTGCCAGGTGAGGGTGGTAGAAAGCGGATCGCCGACACGGGTGCGCCATTGGGCGGGGGAGTCTGGGCGCGCGGTTTCTTGAGCGAAGCGACGGTATTGGGCGACGGTGGTGGCGGATTCGGCGACGAAGACGTGGGGTCTGGTCGGCAACGAGCGCAGGGAGTGACCTAGAAAGGATTGGCGTTGTGACGGTGCCAGTGGGGCCAGTGGCGGGGCGGATGATTCGAGCGGCCGGGCGGGGGTGGCGAGTGGAGGCGTGGTTTGCTGATTGGACTGGAGCTCCGATTTGAGGAATGTGGTCCAGAAGACGGCGCCCAGGCCGCAGGCGGCCACGAGGGCAGCGGCGGTGCGCGTGTGCGGGTGGTTCCAGAGAGCGCGTTTCCCTTGGGGCGGGCAAGCGCGGAGTTCAGCAAGAAAGCTTTCGGCGGTGGGGGTGCGGTGAGCCGGGTTGCTGGCGAGGGCACGGGCCACGAGGCGATCGACCTCCGGCCCGACGCCAGTGAGGGTGGAGGGCGGCTCGAATGTCCCCCGGGGCAGGGACCCGGTTAGCAGCTGATAGAGGAGGACCCCCAGACCGTAAATGTCGACGCGGTGGTCGCTGGGCAAGCCGTCGCGCTGCTCCGGGGCCATGTAATCGTATGTTCCCATGACTTGGCCGGTCTGGGTCAGGAAGGCGCTTTTTTCCGAGGCTCCTAGGTTTTGGAGCGCGGTGCGGGCCAGCCCGAAATCGGCGAGTTTGGCGGAGCCGTCGCGGGTCAGGAGCACGTTTGCGGGTTTGAGGTCGCGGTGAATCAGCCCCTGGGCGTGAGCATGGGCCAGCGCTTCGGACAGCTGGCCGATGATCTGTGCGATGCGTGGCCATGGTATGAGCGGTCGTCCGGGCGGCCGATCTGGCGCGGTCAGCGTCTGCTGCAGCAGTGCTGCTAGGTGGCTACCTTCCACGTATTCCATGACCAAATATAAATGGCCGTCGTCCGTCTCCCCCATGCCATACAAACGGACAATATGCGGGTGATCGAGCTGGGCCAGCACCCGCGCCTCCCGCTCAAATCGCTGCCGGAAATCATGGCGAAACCCAAGCTCGAGCGGCAGCAGCTTTAAAGCGACCCGACGTCGCAGCCGCGTTTCGGTGGCCAGATAAACCGCTCCCATACCGCCGCGTCCCAACAACGATTCCACGTCATAACCCGGCAGCAACGGGCTCAATTCCGCCGGGCTGGGCGCTGCCCAGTCGTATCCCATAGACGGAGGCGCCGAGTCGTCGAGCAGTTCCGCCATCAGCTTTTTGGCATTCAGTCCGGCCAGCAGCGGTTGGACGTCCCCTGGCGGGACATCTCCGGGCGGGCTAGGCTGGTTTTGGGGCTGTGATGGTGGAGGGTGGTCAGACATGGGATGGACCGTACTGTCACCGGGTGGAGGATGGAGGGGAGGGGTATTGAGGTGAGCGGTGGGTTATGTTGGCGGCTGGCTGGTGGCGGGCGGCGGACCGGGTTGATCCATCGGGCAGGGTGACGGTGAGCTGGTGCGGGTCGGTGGTGGTGGTGAGGACGACCGGATTCCGTCCCCATTGCAGAGAGAGCAAGGCTTTGCCGGCGGCGGCATCGATGATCATCCAGCGGTCGGAGGGATGGGGGCTGGAACCGATCAGGCCTCTGGGCTGGAGCTCGAAAATTTCGCCATTGTCGAGCAGCCATTTTCCATGAAGGCGGTTCTCCACCTCCCTCCGGGGTGCGTCTTCATAAGGATTCTGCCATTCCATGAGCATGGCGAGCCCGCGATCGCTGGCATTCTCGGAGAACCATC
>JALRGB010000120.1 GCA_023253575.1 Verrucomicrobiales bacterium | reverse complement strand
AGTTCGCGACCGAGGCGGTGGGCGAACATGATCGGAGCTGGCATCAATTCGGGCGTTTCGTTGCAGGCGTAGCCGAACATCAGGCCTTGGTCACCGGCGCCTTGTTCCGCGGTTTTTTTGCCTTTGGCTTTTTTTGCATCGACTCCCTGAGCGATGTCGGGCGACTGGGCCGTGATGATATTTTGCACGAAAATCTTGTCGGCATGAAAGACATCGTCGTCATTTACATAGCCGATTTCCCGCACGGCATCGCGGACGATCTGGACGTAATCGAGTTTGGCTTTGGTGGTGATTTCTCCGCCGACGATGGCGATGTTGCTTTTCACGTAGGTTTCGCAGGCGACCCGGCTGGAAGGATCCTGAGTGAGGCAGGCGTCCAGCACGGCATCAGAAATGGTGTCGGCCACTTTGTCGGGATGGCCTTCGCCAACGGACTCGGATGAGAAAATATAGGTGCTGGACATGGAGAGATAGGGTGAACGGTGGGGTGAGTGAACGAGGCGGGGTGGTGGTTTGGGGGGACCCCGGTGACCGCGGAGCGCGCGCGCAGAAAAACGCATCAACGCATCGTGATATGTTGATATGTCCGTCAGCGAAGCAGCGGGTCAACGGGAAAATCGTCGAATTGACTGGGAGCGGGGTGGTCAGGACCAGCCCATGATGGGGGCGATGAGGCGGAAGATGAGGAAGATGGTGACGGCGCCGACGACGTCGAGGGCGAACCCGTGTTTGATCATTTCGGGGATGGCGACTTGTCTGGTGCCGTAGGCGAGGGCATTGGGGCCGGTGGAGACTGGCAGGAGGAAGCCGAAGCTGCAGGCGAGGCAGGTGGCGAGGGCGACGGGGACGGGATTGACGTGGGCGCCTTGGGCGACGGCGATCATGACGGGGACCATGACCGTGGCGGAGGCGGTATTGGAGGCGGCTTCACTGACGATGATGCTGAGGATAATGCTGACGGCGATCAACGTCCAAAGGGACGGCTGGCCGAGCAGGTGGACGGCGGAGGAGCCGAGGGCGCGGGCGAGGCCGGTGTCGAAGAGCTGTCGGCCGAGGGCCATGCCTCCGGCAAAAATGAGGATAGTTCCCCAGTCGATTTTGACGGCTTCGGACCAGGTGAGGGTGAAGCGGCCTTCGCGCCATGAGACGGGGAGGATGAGCAGGGCGATGCCGGCGAGCAGGCCGACGGTTTCTTCTGGGAAGAAGGTGGTGATGAATTGGGAGACGGGGTGGGTTGAGCCGACGGCGGTGGCGGAGCCTAGGCCGGTGGTGAGGTCGAGCAATCCGGGGATCATCCAGAGGGCGATGGCGGCGGCGAAGACGGCGATGGTATTATTTTCGCCGGCGGAGCGTGGTCCGAGGGCGAGGCGGCGGGCGGCGAGTTCTGTATGGGCGGCGGATCCGCTGGCCGATGATTCCCGGTTTCCGGCGGGGCGCAACCACCAGAGGAGGAAGCTCATTTGCACGATGACGAGCGGCAGTCCGAGGGTCATCCACTGGGTGAATGATATCTGTACGCCGAGTAATTCGCGCACGGCGCCGAGGCCGATGAGGTTGGGCGGGGTGCCGACCGGGGTACCGAGGCCGCCGACGGAGGCGGCGAAGGCGATGAGGAGAACGAGGGACGAGCGTACGTCGCGCCGGGCGCCGAGTTGCGGCCAGGCGCCCAGAGCGCCGAGGGCGATGGGCAGCATCATGGCGGTGGTGGCGACGTTACTCATCCACATGGATAGGGCGGCGGTTAGCAGGCCGAGGGTGGCGAAGAGGCGGCCTGGCGTGCGGGCCACAGCGGGCATCGAGAGCAAGGCCAAGGCGATGCGGCGGTCGAGACCGTATTTCTGCATGGCGGCGGCGATCATGAAAGTGCCGATGAAGAGGAAAGTGATGGGGGAGGCGAAGGGGGCGAAGACCTTGGTGTCTTCGCCGACCCCGAGCAGGACGCACAGAGCGGGTCCGAGCAGTGCGGTGGCGGCCAGCGGACTGGCTTCGGTGACCCAGAAAGTAATGACGAGCGCCATGACGGCGGCGAGGCGGTGGGCTTCTGGGGACAGGCCG
>JALRGB010000071.1 GCA_023253575.1 Verrucomicrobiales bacterium | reverse complement strand
CGACCAGCTGCTGCCACCGGGCCTGAGTGGTGGCTGTCCCGTGGGCGCCTGGCTCCGGCACCCGCAGATAGACGAGCACATTCGTGCTGCGGCCGTCCTTGGAAATCAACGAACCGGTGGCCAGCTCATGGTCCAGCAACTCAGTTCGCGCGGACTCGTGGTTGATGGGGGCTCGGCCACCGACGTATTTCATGCCGGCTCCCGCCAGCGCCAGCACGTTGGGTTTTTGATCGGGGTTTTGGCGGAGCAGCGGAATGTTGAGCAGTGACATGGTGCCTCCGACTTCGGGGCCGGCTTCCAAGTCCGTGACGAGAGCGCGTAGGAGCGTGGCTCCTTCTTCGCTCGTCCAGTCCACCCCCGAGGCGCAAACAACCGCAAATTCATTCTGACTCCACGTCCGGGTCTCATGAAGCTCTTCGTAGATTTTTAATTCTGGATCTTTTTGGTCCAGCAGCGTGGTCGTTTGAAACTCAATTCCCAGCTTGCCAAACTGGGAGACAGCTAGGGCTCCGGCCGCCAGCAACACTAACACCACAACGAGCCAAGCCCGTCGCACCACCCACGAATAAATGCGCTGCATCACGCGGATATGGTGGGTCGTTGAGGGTAGGCCTGTCCATCATTATTCATCGCCTCCCACTGGGTTTTTCCTGTTTCGATTTTGCTCTCCAGATGACGGTTGCCAGCGGTCCATCGCTTGTCACCATGAAGAAATAATCCTGTCATCCCGCACCCTTATGCACTTTAAATCACTCGCCGCCGCTCTGATTGTCACGCTGAACCTCGTGCTGACGCCCAGCCCCCTTCAGGCTGACTCGCTGAAAGCGGATGCGGCTGCCGCTGGTCTCGACTGGATCATCGGCCAGTGGGGAGACAAAGCGACCAACGGGGCCGCCGTCAAACTCAGCTACCAATGGCGCCTTGATGGACATGCGGTCAGCGTCATCCTCGCCGCCCCCGATCGCAACGCCGAGGGCATGATCGCCCGCAATGCGAAAACACAGAAAATTGGGTACATTTCCGTTGATAACCAAGGCGGGGGCGCCAGCGGCACCGTGGAACCAGATTCGGGGAACATTGTGTTTAAGGTCACCTACAGCGATGGCGGAACCGGCGAAGGTAAAATGGCTATCACCCACGAACAACGCGGAGCCGAAACCATGAAACTCATCATCAGTGATTTGAGTGAGTCCGGCGAAGTCCTAGCCACCAAAATGGAACTGGAGTTGGTCAAATTGAAAGAAACCCCGGCTACAGGAGCCACCGGTCAATAAGCCGGGAGGTAGCGCCTTGATCTGCGGGAAGAGTTCTCCCTGTTGCTTTTACATTCAATCGGTGCCCCGTCAGGGCATAAAATCCGAAACGCGGTGGGAGATTGGCTCCAATGGAGTCGCGCCAACCTGATGGAACGCGATGCCCGTTGCAGGCTGGGAGTCTGAGGCGGCGAGTTTATCGTGGCAGCGGCTTTGGTTCAAAGCGGTACATCCGTATAATGGATTCAATGCCGCTGTTGCCATGGCGATTAACCTCTCTTATTTGGCAAGGCCGAATCTCGCCATCACCTGTCATCCGTCATGTCGTTGCCCTCTTTTCTCCGTTTTTTTGCGCCTCTGGCTTGCGTTTCCGCCGATGGACGGGCTGGTTTTTTTTCTGGGCGTGCCTCGGGAACTGGGATTCGACGGGGCGGCGGGCGGCAGGTGGAGGCTTTTGTTAGGCGGTCGCTGCTTTGGGGGCTGCTGGTGGTGGGGTTGATAGGGACGGGCACAAATGCACGCGGTCAGGCCGATATTTTGACACTCTCGGTGGGTGCTCACCGGCTGGAGGAAGGGGAGACCGGCACGGCGACGGCGCGGGTGCCTG
>JALRGB010000031.1 GCA_023253575.1 Verrucomicrobiales bacterium | reverse complement strand
TGATCGCCCCGTTCGGGACCAAGCGCGCGAATTTCGGTCACTCAGACAAAAAAGTGGGTGTCTGCAATTGTTGGTGTTTTCCAAGGCTACTCCTTTATTCAGGGTATCGCCTTGGATGGGCCGCCGCCGAGGGCGTGTAATTGAGTGGTGGTCCGGATGAGCAGTCGTCCGGCGGCGAGGCCTGGGGTGGTTTGGCATTCCTCTCCGAGGGCCAGAGTTCCGAGAGGTTGGTGAATGGGAGTGGCGCGCACGGTGGCGACGGTGCCATCGCGGCCGACGGCGATGAGCACGCCATTGAGGCAGATGAGCGAGCTGTAGGCCTTTCCTGGGCCTCGTTCCTCCCAGACCCTTTCTCCGTCACGGCTGCGGACGCAGCTGAGGATGCCTCCGTCGTTGAGGAAGTAAAAGTGGTCCCCGACGGCGACGGCGGTGGGCACATAAGGGATTCGATTGGACATTTCCCACGCGAGGGTGGGCTGGGTTTTGCCATCGGCTGAGCCGGGGCGCACGGCAACCCCTCCTCGGCCCGAGCCGCCTTGGCCGGTGGTGGCGAAAATCACGCCATCTGCGGACACCACGGGCGTGGCCACGGCGCGCGCGCCGCCCACGGGATGTTCGTAGCGCCAGAGGACAGTGCCGTTGCTGGGGGCGAATGCCAAAAGGGCCGTGGGCTGACTGGAGAGGACAATCTGGCGCGATCCATCGGCGGCCGTCACTACCACAGGCGTGCTGAAAGACGTTTTCTCCGGGCTGGTAGGTGTGTGCCACCGCACGTCACCCGTGGCAGCGTTCAGCGCATAGAGCCCGGCGTCCTCGCCTACGTCATGGTCGTTGGGCACAATCAGCAAGTCGCCTTCGATAATCGGGGAGGCACTGCTCCCGTGGTCCTCCTTATAAAATCCAAGGTCTTTTTCCCACACTTTTTTCCCGTCATGATCGAGGGCGAGCACCCGCCGTCGGTTACCGCTGACCCAAGAGATGTAGACCCGTTCGGCATCGCAGACCGGAGTGGAGGCGGCAAAGCTATTGAATGAATGCAGTGAGTGCGTTTCAAACGAGTCCTCGTATCGCCAGAGCTCCCGCCCGTCACCCGCATCCAGCGCCAATACCCAGCGCACCCCGGCGCGGGCGCTGTCTTCCGCCGTCAGGAAAATCCGATGCCCCCACGACACCGGTGACGAATGCCCTTTGCCAGGCAGGTCCGCCGTCCACGCCCGGTCCGCTACGGTCAAAACTTCCGGCAGCCCGGGCACTACGGCCACCCCGCCGCCATCAGGACCGCGAAATTGGTTCCATGGCTGCTCGGTCGCGCCGGCCACCAAGACCGCCGACGGAAACCAAAACATCATCAATAAACGGGGAATCATGCGAACCAATTGGCTGGAGTGAGAGTGACGGGTTGACGGGGATTTCAATTGATTGATCTGCGGTCGATCTGGGCCGCTGGCCAAGAGAGGCCATGACGAAGGTGGTCAGCGGCGCCGTTTGAAGCGGTCACTGGCATCAGACAAGACTTGTCGTTCTTCGCTAGTCAGGCTGTGTAGCCCCTTGGCAGCGACTTTATCGAGCAAGCGGTCGACCTCGGGCTCGTTGGAGACAAATTCCCGCGGTCCCCCGCCCGAACTCGTTCGCGACGTGCGGGAGGCGTTGGAGACGCGGGGGGAAGAGGAAGCGACTGATTGACGACCTCCGCGATTGATTTTCACTTCCGGGATGCGGAGCCAGGGCAGTCCGTAGGCGGCTCCCATCGATTTCAAAATAACGGCGCTGGCGAGACACAGGACGGCGAGGTGAACGAGCTCGGTTCCGTCGCGATTGGCCAGTGAACCAAGGGCCGAAATACCAATCAAAATCAACGCTACCCATTTGGCCGCGAGGCCGAACATCATGAGTGCTCCTGGTTGGATGATGGCAAAGGCGAGGAAAATGCCAAATCCGAGTTGATCACACCCTGCGAGCTGGCCGCGCGGCAGCAGCACGGTGACGATCGTGAGGGCGGCTGCAAGCAGACCGGTGAATTTCAGCAACCCGGTACGACCGAGCAGGCGTTCCACCTCGCGACCGAAAAAGAACAGCATGACCATTGAAAGGACGAACCAGATGGACGGTCCATTGAGCAACGGCCAGGTGACGAGTCGCCAGATTTGTCCCCGCCAGAGGGCCGGCGTGTCCAAACTCAGCGCGCTAAGCAGAGATTCTGCTCGGAAAGCGCTGAGCATCGTGACCAAGATCATGGACAGAGTGAAGACACCCACCAGCAACACCGTGGATGTCACGGCCACCCGTCCGGCGTAAAACCAAGGACGTCCTTCTTCAGAGTATTCGTTCACGCCAAACATGGGAAAAAATCAAAATTTTTGCTACTGGGAGAGGTCGGGCGCCGGCATCGTGACGATCAGGGCCAATTTTTTCAGGCCCCTTTTTCATGGCGGCAAGCGCCGCTGAGCCGCAATTCGTCACATTTTGCCTCGATGCGAATGGCCTTGAGGGTCGGGGTGAAGCCGAGTCGTCTGGAAATACAATCTTCCAGCACGGAAATGTGCGCGTCTTCGAATTCGACGACTCGGTTGCAATCAAGACAGATAAGATGGTTATGATCAGGGCTTTCTAGAAAATTTGGATCATAGCAAACGACATCTTTGCCGAGATCAATTTCCCGAAGTAGCCCGCATTCCACGAGCAGTGTCAGCGTGCGGTAGACGGTGGCTCGCGAGGCGGTGCGATCGAGCCGACGCGCCATTTCCCACAACTCTTCAGCTGTGTAATGCTCTTTGGTGCCAAAGGCTGCCTCTACAATGACCTCGCGCTGGCGCGTCCGGCGCAGGCCCTTGGTCATGATGAAGGCGTTAAATCGCTCTTTTATTTCTTCCAACACAGTTCAAACATGCCGCGAAGCACCCGCCGAGGCAAGGAAAGAAGACGGATTTGACACCGTCAAATGTTGGTTCCCAATAAAAACAGCGTCTTCCTTGCTTGCCAAACGCCTAATCCACGCCACAGGATGCGCCTCGCCGCGGTCGATCACGGCCACTTTCACCTCGCGCAATTACCCCGAACCGCCCCAGCCCAGCATGTCGCACGAAGCCGACTCATCCTCAGATCTTGTGCCCGCCCTCGAGCACGTTGACCAGTATCTTCAGCTTGGGCAGCAATACGACTGCTCTGACGTGCACTTGCCGACCGACAGCACGCCGCATTGGCGACGCTTTGGCCAGTTGCAGCCGATTTGGCCCAATGCCGCCACGCTGACCGCCGCTGATTGCGAGCGTCTGGCCTACAGCTTTCTGGGGCCCAAAGAACGTGAGCGACTCGACCAGCGAGGCGACGTCGATTTTGCGTATTCGACCGATTTCGGGCGGTTCCGCGCTTCGGTGGTGCGGCAGCGACTGGGTTTTGACATGGCTTTCCGGATCATCAGCACTCGGATCCGGACCGTGGATGAGATCGGACTGCCGGATGTTTGCCGCACGCTGACCGCTTACCACAATGGTCTCGTCCTCGTCACTGGATCGGTGGGATCAGGCAAATCGACGACCTTGGCTGCCTTGGTGAATGAGGTCAATGAAAGTCGCGAAGACCACATCATCACTCTGGAAGATCCGATTGAATATATTTTCCAATCTAAGACGTGTCACGTTAACCAGCGCGAAGTCCACAGTCACACCGACTCGTTTGCCGCTGCCTTGCGGGCTGCCCTGCGGGAAGATCCAGATGTGATCATGGTCGGAGAAATGCGCGACCTCGAGACCATTTCCCTAGCCATCACCGCGTCTGAGACCGGTCACTTGGTGTTGGGCACGCTGCACACCGGCAATGCCCCGCGCACGCTGGATCGGGTGCTAGACGTCTTCCCGGTCGAACAACGCGACCAGATCCGCATCATGGTGAGCGAGTCGCTTCGCGGCGTGCTCAGCCAGCAGCTGGTGCCCAAAGCTGATGGCGACGGCCGGGCGCTGGCGCTCGAAATCCTTGTGAATACGCCGGCGGTCTCGAACTGCATTCGCGAAGGCAAGACCTTCATGCTGCCGGGCATCATGCAGACGGGGAAAAACGTAGGCATGAAGCTGATGGATGACTCGCTGCGTGCTCTCTTTGAACAAGGGCTGGTCGCTCAGGAGGAATGCATGATGCGTTCTGAAGACAAGACATTGATGAAGAAATACTTCGAGGACGTGAACAAGTAGAACCGCCCGGTCTCCTCCCCCCGGTTCCCCCACCCCCTGAACTTCGCATTCCACCATGGCTAAAATCGACGAACTCTTTCAAGTGCTCATCCAGAGCGGCGGCTCCGACCTGCATCTCAGCCAGGGCCAGCCCCCGAAGATGCGGGTGCACGGCGCCATTCGCCGCATCAGCGACGACATTCTAGACGGACGGCAAATGGAGGAACTCCTCCGCCCACTCTGCAATCAGCAGCAATGGGAAAAATACCAAGCTCGCGGTGACCTCGATCTCGCGTACGAAATGGACGTGGATTCCCGCTTCCGTTGTAACTTGCTGAAGCAAACGGGCGGTATGGCTGCCGTCTTCCGGATCATTCCGACCAAAATTGCCACGCTCGACCAACTGGGTGTGCCCAAGGTCATTGAAGAATTTGGCAAGATGCGGTCTGGTTTGGTGTTGGTCACGGGACCGACCGGATCTGGCAAATCGACCACACTCGCGGCCTTGGTTGACTATATTAACGTCAATTTTCCACGGCACATTGTCACCGTCGAGGAACCGATTGAGTTTGTGCACAAGAACAAGCGCAGCATCATCACGCAGCGGGAAGTCCCGATGCAAACGCCGTCGTTTGCGGACGGCTTGCGGGCGTCCTTGCGGGAAGACACGGACATCGTACTGGTCGGCGAGATGCGGGACTTGGAAACCATCTCGCTCGCTCTGACGGCCGCGGAGACGGGGTTGCTCGTTTTCGGCACCTTGCACACCAACAACGCGCGGAAAACGATCGATCGTATCATCGACGTATTTCCATCCGACCAGCAAAGCCAAGTCCGCACCATGCTGGCCGCTTCGCTGCGCGGCGTGGTTGCCCAGCTGCTCATGAAAAAGGCCGATGGCAAAGGCCGCGTCGCTGTGAACGAGATCCTCGTCTCCACGCCAGCCGTCAGCGCCATCATCCGTGAAGGCGCCACCCAGAAATTGTACGACGTCATCACCTCCGGTAAGCAATACGGCATGCAGTTCATGGACGAAGCCATTCGTCAGAAACTCTTCGATAACACCGTGACTCCACTCGAGGCATACATGAAAGCCATCGATAAATCCTCGTTCCGCCAATATCTTCCGAAAGAACACGAAGGCCTCGGCAAACAGTCCGAAGGCGGCAAGGCCGGCCGAGCCGGTTAGTGAAAGGTTAGGAACGACGACCGAAACAGCGACGACGCATGAATTCTCCCTTGCCGATGCGGCGCGTCGTTATCGCCTGTGGCGGCACCGGTGGGCATTTGTTCCCCGGCATCGCCGTGGCCCAGGTGCTTCGTGCGCGCGGCCATCAGGTGCTGCTCTTGATCTCGGAAAAGCCGGTCGACGCCACCGCGGCCCAGGACCATCCCGAATTAGATTTTGCGGCGGTGCCAGCCATCGGTCTCCCGTCGCTGCTTTCGCCTCGCGCCCTACTTTTTGTCTGGAGGTTCTGGCGGACGTACCGGACGACATTAAAAATCCTGCGCAATTTCCGCCCAGATGTCGTGTTGGGCATGGGTGGGTTTACGTCGTTACCACCGGCGCTGGCCGGCCGCACGCTTGGGGCGCGCACGTTCATCCACGAATCCAACGCTATTCCTGGCAAAGCCAACCGCCTGACTGCGCGTTTCAGTGATGTGGTGCTGCTCGGTCTGGCTGACTGTGCTCGTCATTTTCCGGGCAAAGATTCGCGGGTGGTGGGCACGCCGCTGCGGGCTTCCATGTTGGCCCCGGTCGATCGCGCGGCGGCTTATGCTTTTTTCGGCCTCGATCCGTCTAAAATGACGCTTTTGATCATGGGCGGCAGTCAAGGGGCCCGCGGGGTGAACCGCGCGGTGCAGGCGGCTCTGCCCATGCTGGACCGCACCACCGTCCAATTCGTCTGGCTGAGCGGCCGGGATGACGAGACCAGCGTCCGGGCTGCCCTGACCCAGAGCGGACATCAGGCATTTGTAGCCCCCTTTCATCCTCGGCTCGACCTTGCCTACGCCATCGCCGACGTCTGCCTCGCCCGTTCCGGTGCCTCCAGTCTGGCCGAACTCGCCCACTTTGGGGTCGCCACCATCCTCATTCCTCTGCCCACCGCCGCCGAAGACCATCAGACCCACAATGCTCTGGTCTTCGCCCGGCAGGAAGCCGCCATCCACCTCCCCCAAAACGACGCCACTCCGGAAACACTCAGCTCACTCATCAACGGATTGCTGACCGATAACACCCGGCGTCAAACCCTCGCCTCCCGCCTCCAAGCCCTCGGCGTCAGCCACGCCGCCGAACAAGTGGCCACCGTGATCACCGGCAACCCAGGGCCGACAGGCCCCTCATAACGTCGCCGGGCGGGCGAGGCGTGCTTCCAGCCATGGAGTGACCTTTTTCGCCCACTGGGCGCCGTGTTGGCGAAGTCCGGGGCCGCTGAAATGAACTCCCTGACCGCCGGCTTCGCGCCACTCGCCCTTGAGCGCATCAGAATCCGGCCCGGGCTCGGCCAAGCCGTCCGCCCAAAGCGACGCCTGAGCCGCTCGGATGTCAGGCGATGCTTCGTCGCCTGGTACATGATAACTCACCTGGGCCACGAACCACGGCACTTCCCAACCCGCAACTTCACGTGAGTCCCTAATCAAGCGACCCAGTAACGACCGGTACATTTCTCCCGGCAGGGTGCGCTGGGGATCCGCCTGATTGGCATCACTCTCGCCCTGATGCCAGAGCACCGCCCGAAATCCCCGGGAACCCAACGCCGCGAGTCGACCCGTGAAGGCTGCAAAAATGTCGCCTTTGCTTTCCCATCCCCCCTCTGGCACTGGCCGCACATGGCCTTCAATCGTCGGAGGATGCGGGAATCGCGCTCCCGCCGGTAGCCACTCGCGCACGCTGGTCGCCCCCACCCCGCACGAGGCAATACCAATCGGAACGTTGAACTTCCGAGCCATGGCATCGCCAAAAGCAGGAATAAAACTTCCTCCATCCCCACTCGCTCCCGGTTGGGGATCGTCCGCCACCCGCCAACGCACCCCATCAAAAGTTGTCACCAGCCCGCTCTCCGGTCGCTGCCTCTCCTCGCCATGATTCGCGGAGTTGGACTGCCCCGCAATCACAAAGACCTCGCCACACCCCACCGGCGCCACCGCCGCCTCGGCGACGACCTGCTCGGCCACCACCACCCGTACCTCTAGGCGCTGCCAGCCGCCCGCCGCCATCTCCAGCCCAGTCGAAAAACCACCGCCCTCGTGCCGTTCGACCACCAGCCGCCGCCAGTCTTCAGGTCCGGCGCCGACCGCGCCATCCGCTTTGCCCGATTCACCCGCCGAAGCCGCACCAGCCGCGGCACTTGCCTCCCCCACCGCCCGCAGCCGGGCCTCAATCACCGTATTTTCGGCCGGCACATCCACCAACTGCCCACGAATGATCAGCGGCCCGCTCAGTTTGGTCACTCGTTGTGTGACCTGATGCTCCAGCGGCGCGGTCAATGTGATCGATCCAGCCGCCGCCATGAAGGCT
>JALRGB010000743.1 GCA_023253575.1 Verrucomicrobiales bacterium | reverse complement strand
CTTGCTCGCACTCTGGCCCGATCTGCACGCCGGTCAGCGCCGCAGCTCGCTCGACGCCCTGACATCCACGCCCGCCGGATCCACCGCCCTCGTCGCCGCCATCCACGCCGGCACCGTGTCGAAAGAAGAACTGGACGGTCCGCTCGTCGACAAACTGCAAACGGTGCTCAAGGACGACGCCAACTGGCAGGCGCTGCTGGCTTCCATGGCCTCGTTGTTTTCGGATGTGCTTGCTCTCAACGGCGACAACGAAGCCTTTGTTGCGTCCGATCTCACGCTGAGCGGTCCGTTCACGGTCGAGACGTGGATCAAGCTTGATGCTGGAGTGGGCAATGAAGACAGTCTGCTCGGAGCCCCCGGCGTCTTAGACCTGAACTTTTTCGATTCACGCCTGCGAGTATGGGTTGGCGGATTGAACGATGTGTGTGTCGCGCGCAAGACGACGGCTCCTGATGTCTGGACACATGTGGCGATCACACGTGACGCCGACGGTCGGTTCAAGATCTATTTGAACGGGGAGCTCGATCAGGCCGACGGAACCCCGGACCCCCGCGCGTACGAAGGACTGGCCATCGGCCGCAGCAACGTGGCCACCGGCACCGGAGCCCAGCTCGCCGAATACCGCATCTGGAAAACCTGCCGTACCCCAGACGAAATCCGCGCCGTCTTCGACCGGACTGAGCTTCCCGCCACCCCAGCCCTCGCCTATTATCGCCCAGCCGCCGCCGCTTGGGACGCCCTCCACGGACCGGCCCGGGTCGCCAAAACCATGGACTTCCCGCCGCTGGTCACCCCAGAGGCCGCTCGCTCGCTCGATCAAAAATTCGCCCACTTCCGCACCCTCGCCGAAAAAGCCGGTGGCGACCCAGCCCGCGGAAAAGTGGCTGCCGCCGTCTGCATCGCCTGCCATAAAGTCGGTGCCGAAGGCGGGCAAATCGGACCCAATCTCAGCGCCGTCGGCGCCATGGGCACCGAGGCCATCCTGCGCAATATTCTCACTCCCAATGCCGCCATGGAGCCGGGATACCGCGTGTACCGCGCCGAACTAACCGATGGCAGCATCAAAGAAGGGTTTCTCGCCCGCCAAGATGCCGACGCCCTCATCATCCGCCTACCCGGCGTGGAGGACGAACGCCTCGCCACCGATCGCGTCCGCCGCGGCACTTTCACCCGCCGCTCCCTCATGCCCGAAGGTCTGGAAGCCACGTTTTCACCAGAACAATGGACCGATCTGTTTGCGTATTTGAAAACTCTGCGCTGAAATCGTCCCCGACCCAAACCACCCCTCCCCCAGCTCCCACCACCCCTCGTTCTCACTCTCTTCATGAATCGTTATATCACCGCCGCCGATGCCGAACACGTCGACCTCGACTGGTGCCACGTCGAATGGCTCGTCAAAGCAGGTATGGTCGAAGCCAAACACCTGCTCCTCGTCCGCGCCACTTTTCCCCCAGGAGAAGCCCACAATTACCACTTCCACCCGGTCCACGAGGAAATCCTCTACGTGCTCGAAGGCGAAATGACCCAGTACGTCGGTGAAGAACACCGCGTCATCAAAGTCGGCGAACTGGCCCACATCCCCGCCGGCCTGCCCCACGCCACCTACAATACCGGCTCCACCACCCTGCGGTTCCTCGCCATCCTCAGCCCCACCGGCGAAACCGGTCCAGATGTGGTCGATTGCTTCCAAGAAGAACCATGGAAATCACTCAGACCGCCAATCCCGTATCCGTCACAACAAAGCTAAAACCGCCCGCCCACGCGCCCGCCCGCCCAGCCCCATAAAAAAACCAGCGGGCGGACGGGCCCACCCAGAGAGGAACCAGCGGGCCGCCGGCGGGACGAGAATCCGTCCGCAGCTTGCACAGTGGCAATCATCCGCTATTATGCATGTTTCTCGCTGTTCATTTTCTCGTTCGCACGTCACTCGTCTCATTCCCCGATTCCGCACCCCATGGCATTCGTCCCATCCACCAACCTCCGCAAAGGCCAGGCCATCAAAGTCAATGGCGAGCTCGGCTTGATCCTTGAACTCGAACACCGCACACCGGGCAACTTGAATGGATTTGTCCAAGTCATCATGCGCTCGTTCAACTCCGGCAAGAGCAAAGATTTCCGATTCAACGCCAGCGAAAAAGTGGATGTTATCGAGGTGGACCGGCAGAAGCTCGAGTTCAGTTATAGTGACAATACTGGATTTCACTTCATGAATCCGGAGACGTACGAGACGACGACGATGCCAGGGAATCTGGTGGATGACTTGAAGGACATGCTGATTGAAAACCTACAGGTGGAAGTCCTCTTTATTGAGAACAACCCGGTCAGTCTGGATCTGCCGCCGTCGATCATCATGGAAGTGAAGGAAGCACCGGAAGGAGTAAAGGGCGACAGCGCCAACAATGTGCAAAAAGCCGTCACCTTGGTCACGGGCAAAATTGTGCAGGCGCCGCTCTTCATCAAGACCGGCGACAAGCTGATCATTGACAGCCGGACCGGGAAATACATGGGCCGGGCGTAATCCCCCCACTGCAGGCCCGCTGGCTCATCCCATCCCGTGGATCACCCGATTTATCGGGTTGCGTCGGGCCGTTTTCCCCTACTGTGCGCGCCCCCATGTCCGTCAAAATCCGCTTCAACTCCGCCGCCGTCACCGGCCTCGTCCTCGCCAAAGTTGGCAACCCGCAGCGGGACGAACCGCTGCAGACGTCCAAGGACGTTTTCACCGTGGATGAGGAACAGCGCGAAATCCTCACTCCGTTGTTCCTGAAGCCGTTCAAGAACCTCATCGCCCACCGCTTCCAGCACCATGCCTCTCTGGAAAAACACGAGATGAACCTGCTGGCCACCGCGATCTTCGCCGCCCCCAGTAGCCTGCTGAAAAACGGATGCGACATCGCCAGCCGCCTCTACGCCAAATCCAATCACCCGAACATCAAGTCCGGTGACCTCTGCCTCTCGCTCATCGATGACATCGAGATCGAGGGACACATGACCCAAGCCCTCTGTATCCTGAAATCGGAAAGCGTGATGCCGTTCCTCAGCATCTCCACCGAAGATGGTGACCTCAAACTGCACACCGCCGAAGGCATCAATCCAGAAAAGATCGACAAAGGCTGCCTCATCATCAATCACTGGCCCGACAAAGGATATTATGTGCTGACGTTCGACCGGTCGGGCGGTGAGTCACGCTTCTGGGTGCGCGATTTCCTCGGACTTCAGGCCGTGCCTGACTCCGCCTTCCTGACCAATACCTACGCCGAACTGGCCGTGGCCGCCGTCAAACAAGAACTGGCCGCCGAACTCCCGCCCGAAGAATCATCGCGGGCCGCCCGCGAGGTCATCGCCTACTTCGACGAACACGAGAATTTCGATCTCCAAGAATTCGAGGAACAAATCCTGCGCACCCCAGATGCCGTCGCCCGCTTCGCCGGTGAACGCTCAAAACTCGAAGAAGAACGCGGTCAAGCCCTGCAGACGAATTTTGAAATCTCCCCAAAAGATGTCAAAAAAGTCAAAAAACACGCAGCTGCCGTAGTCAAACTCGATACCGGTTTTGAAATTCATCTCAAGCCCGACATGGATCCAGGGGCGGACTGGATGCTTGAGCGCGGGACAGACGACGCCAAGGGCATGAAATTCATCAAGCTCTATTACAACGAAGACATTTCGACCCGATAAGTAACGACCGCGGCGGCGCGACGGGCCGAACGCCTCTCCGAACG
>JALRGB010000661.1 GCA_023253575.1 Verrucomicrobiales bacterium | reverse complement strand
AGCCACCTCACCGCCATCAGCCAGCGGCCCGCTCCATCCGCGTCAGCGCCTCCTCTAGCGTAGCCCGAGGACACCCGAAATTCAGCCGGAGCCAGCCGGCCCCAGCAAAATCACGCCCATCACTCAGCCCCACCCCCGCTTTTTCATAATAAGCCTGCGGATGATCCACTCCCAGTCCGCGCGCATCAATCCATGCCAGATACGTCGCCTCCAACGGCAACGAAAGCGTCAGACCCGGAAGTCGACGCGCGATAAAATCCGTCAGGAAATCCCGGTTGCCGCGCAAATATCCTAGTAATTCCTGCCGCCATGGCTCGCCATGACGCAAGGCCGCTTCGGTCGCATGAAAACTCAGTGGGTTCAGCTCAGGAATCAATTTGCCTCCGCCCGCCCGAAACTGCCGCCTCAACCCAGCATTCGGAACCAGCGCCCACGCCAGCGCCAACCCAGGAATATTGTACGTCTTGCTCGCCGCCATTAACACAATCATGTGCTCACGCACCGGTCCGTCCAGCCTCGCCGCCGAAAAATGTGGCGTGGCCGCCGCATCCAGAACCAGATCACAATGAATCTCATCGGAGACAAATAAAAGCCCGTGCCGAACACAAAAGTCCGCCACCCGCTCCACCTCCTCCCTCGTGTACACCCGCCCCACCGGATTATGCGGGTTGCAAAACAAAAAAACTTTCGTGTCAGGCCGCACCGCCGCCTCCAAAGCCTCAAAATCAATGCGCCAGCCGCCCGCCGTCGCCTCGTCATGCGCCAGCGATACCATAATCAATTCCTTCTGCGCGTCCGCATGCACACTGAGAAAAGGAGGATACACCGGAGTCAACGTCAGTACCGAATCGCCCGCACCCCCCACCGCCCGACACGCCATCGACTTCGCCGGCACCAGCCCCGGCAACCACTCGATCCATGATGCCTCCGCCTTAACACCATGAGCACGGGCCAAATACTCAAGAACCGCCTCGTTCAACCCCGGATGAGGCTTGGAATACCCCAACACCCCATGGTCTAGCCGCGCCCGAATCGCATCCAAGACCACTGGCGGCGCCGCAAAATCCATGTCAGCCACCCAGAGAGGCAGGATCTCCGTGCCCTCGTAACGCTGCCACTTCAAGCTGCCCGTCCAACGGCGCTCAATCACCGTGTCAAAATCAATTGCCATCGCGTCTCCTAGCGCGCCCCACCACCCAACGCAAGAGCACGCAAACAATCCCTCCCGTCAAATCCGTCAGCTCGTCGCTCCCTCCACCGCCTCCACCGGCCGCCGCCGTCCGTCCGCCAGCGCACACCACCCGAGAACCGCCACCGCCATGACCCCGCCGAGCTGCAACCAAGCCCGCTCCCCGTGCAGCCTCGCTTCCACTTCTGACGAAGGTACCGACACCCCCAGTCGCCGAGTCGCCACCGAAGCCAGCACCGCTGGCGCAAATCCAGGCTCGCCCCAGACCGGCGCACTGCGCCACGCCACGCTTCGGTCATCCCCCTTCTGGATCACATGAATGCGCCACGGAGGAAAGAGCGCACACCCCGCCACCGCCACCGTGCACCCCGTCACCCAAAGTCGTTGCCATACGTTCATTAGAACGTATTGTTCATATAATCATTCTCAGCAACTCATTTCTGCTTTTTATTATCGACCCCCGTGACGGCGTCGGGGTCAACATTGGCTTCTTGCGGGGCGGACTGGCCGTCGGTGGAAGAAACCCAAAAACTTCATCCATCTAGAGCAACGCCCGCAATGACGTAGTGCCCGATTGCGTCCGCATCCAGCCAATCATCTGGTTCAACAACAAACTAACATAAAACATCCGCTCCGCCTCCCCCAGATGCGCAATCCGGGAAATGTCAGTAGAAGATTCGCCAAATCACCTTTTGGAT
>JALRGB010000566.1 GCA_023253575.1 Verrucomicrobiales bacterium | reverse complement strand
TCACAGTTTCACAGTTTCACAAGAATCTAGTTTCAGGGGCGGCAGGAACGCGCCTAGTTGCCCAACATGATCGGGTGGGCCTTGCTCAAGCTTGGTTCGCTGGAGGGACTGGGGCTGTGGGTGCCGCTGGTGTCGCGAGTGCAATACCCGCATCCATACACTGGGACCGCGGCCTTTAATGCTGAGTCGACTCCCGCCGTGATGCAGGTCAGATACCCGCCCCAGCTGATCCCCGTGATACCAATGCGTTCCGCATTCACCTCTGCGCAGGAAATCAAAAGGCTGTGACCGCGAAGGATGGCCGCCACGGCGTGATAGGTCCACATGTCCCGAATCTCTGAGTCTTGGAAGGGTCGGAATTTTGTGGTGTCATTTTGATCCGGGCCGGCCCAATCATGTGGTGGGGGAGCCGCTAGGATGGAGTCTACTTTCCATGGGCTTAAAGGTGGCGTGACGCCGGCGGCGATGGGCGATCCCGCGACCAAGGCTACGATGAAGACCAGTAAAAATGTGGCGGTGCGGATGTTCATGGCTGGATGATGAGGGGGATGATCATGGTGTTTTTAGGGCACCTGATGCCCGTGGGCCGCTTCCCAGATGGCGTACCAATCTTGATGTTCGAGAGTGATGGTATCGGCGCGGGCTGAGGAAAGCACGCGTTCCGGTTTGGTGGTGCCGAGGATCGATACTGGCCGTGCCGGGTGGGCGAGCACCCAGGCGTGGGTGAGGGCATCGGGGGTGGCGCCGTCATAACGGGTCGCCATCTGGGTCATGGCGGCGCGGAGGCGCACGCCGGCCTGATTATGGTCGTCAAAGAGTCGACCGCCGCCGAGTGGGGACCATGCCATGGGGGCAAATCCGAGCTGTTGGGCTTGGTCGAATGTACCATCATGAATGGGCGTGACGCAGAACGGGCTGAATTCCAATTGGTTGGTGACGAGCGGACGATCCATGAATGTGCTCAGGGCGGCAAATTGTGAGGCTGAATAGTTTGAGACCCCGGCGGCTTTGATCTTGCCGTCGCGAAGCAGCTGGTTGAGCGCCCCGGCGGTCACCTCATGGGGTGTGAGCCAGTCGGGACGATGAATCAGCAGCAGATCCAGCGCCTCGACCCCTAGCAGGCGCAGCGAGTTTTCCGCGCTGGTGACGATCTGGCTGGCGGTGGCATTATAATGGGCGGTGCGCCGCCCGGGCGCCCCCGCGCAGGGGACGAGAATGCCGCATTTGGTGATGAATTCGAGCCGTGAACGCAGGGAGGGATCACCGCGCAGAGCCTCCCCGAGCGCTTCCTCCACACGATACAGACCGTAGATTTCTGCTGTATCGACGGTCGTGATGCCAGCCTCGAGAGCGGTCCGCAACAATGCGCGAATGCCATCGGGCGAGCAGGTCGCGGGGTCAGCGAGCAGTCGCCACGTGCCCAGCACGAGACGCGAGAATTCAGGGCCGTGCGGAGTGAAGCGGTGGCGGGTCATGTCGGCATTCTGGGTGATTCCGAGCCTAAGGGCAAGCGGGTGACGCGCGGTGGCGGTCTGCGGCGGGTCGGTATTTGCTGGCGGCGGTGATTCAGGTAATGATGAGGGAGGAAGTTGATCCGGGCCAGATGCTCGTCATTGTGTAGGCTCGTTAAGTGGCCCGGATGAAAATTTCTCCGGGCTGTCCTTCTTGTCCGAGACCTTACACACCCACTAAACGCTATGATCACACCCACTCTTTATATCAAAACAGGTTGTCCTTGGTGCGAGGAAGTCCTCGACTATCTTGACGATCAAAACATTGATTATGATAAGGTTGTCGTTTCCGACGACCCTGAGGCCATGGATGAAATGGTGGAGTTGTCGGGTCAGTCCAAGGCCCCGACGATGGACTGGGATGGTGATATATTGGCCGATTTTGGTGTCGACGAATTAGTGCCATTTCTGCGGAGCAAAGGACTGTGAGTCTGGGGGCCGGGGCGGCGGCGGTAGTGGCGGTAGTGGCGGGTCGCACGGCATTTCTGCAAACAACGAGCGAGTGATGGCCAACGTGTCCTATCTTAATTTAGCGGCCTATAAATTTGCTCCGTTGACTGGCGATTTGAAGCCGCTGCGTGAGCGGCTGCGGGCGCGTGGTCAGGCGTTGGGGTTGCGTGGCACGGTGTTGTTGGCGGCCGAGGGGATTAATCTTTTTATTGCCGGGCTTGAGCCGGCGGCCCGGGAATTCCTGGATGAATTGCGGGCGTGTCCGGGGCTGGCGGAGTTGGAGGCCAAGGAGAGTTGGAGTGCGACCCAGCCCTTCCGGCGCATGCTGGTGCGAATAAAGCGAGAAATCATTGCGTTTGGGGTGGAGGGGGTGGACCCGGCCCGTCGGCCGTCGCGCAAACTGTCGGCCACTCAGCTGAAGAGTTGGCTTGATGAAGGCCGTCCGATTACCCTGTTGGACACTCGCAATGATTACGAAGTGCGACTGGGCACGTTTCGTGGGGCCCTGACGCCGCCGCTGACTCATTTCCGGGAATTTCCCAAAGCGGTGGCCGCCCTGCCGCCGGAGCTGAAAGACCAACCGGTCGTCATGTTTTGCACCGGGGGCATTCGGTGTGAAAAAGCGGGCCCCTTTATGGAGCGCGAGGGATTCCGGGACGTCTGGCAGTTGGACGGCGGCATTCTCAAATATTTTGAAGAAGTGGGTGGGGCTCATTACGACGGGGAATGTTTTGTTTTTGACCAGCGGACGGGTGTTGATCCGGCGCTGGCCGAAACGCCCACCACCACCTGTTGGAAGTGCCAAGCGCCATTGAGTGCTGAGGATCAAGAATCGCCGATGTATCGGCCCGGCGTCGATTGCCCGCACTGCCATCGCGAACCGGCCCAGGAATTGGCCGAACGCGTGGCCCGTCGGCATGAAGCCATTCGGGTGGCGACGCAGCCGCTGCCCGGCAGTGTGCCTTACGACAACTTTCGTCCGATGACCGTCCCGGCCGCTTGCGATGGCATGACGCTCATTGGTTTTCTGACCCAGTGTTTTGCCCATGTGCCGGTTGCGGCGTGGGACAAAATGATGGCCGATCGTGAATTGTTTGGACCAGAGAACCCGCCCGCGCCCGTCACCGCGGACCGCGTTGTCCGGGCCGGTGAGCGCTATCGGCAATTTCTTGAGCAAGTGACCGAGCCGCCAGTGAATGCCGCCATTCGCATTCTCCACGAAGATGAGGCCATCATCGTGCTCAACAAACCCGCTCCGCTGCCGATGCACGCCGGTGGTCGGTTCAATCGTAATACCTTACAACATATCCTCGAAGCCGTCTACGCGCCACAGCGACCCCGCCCGGCCCACCGGCTCGATGCCAATACGTCGGGCGTGGTGGTCGTCTGCCGGACGAGAGCCGTAGCCACCCGCCTGCAGCCACAGTTTGGCCAGCGGGCAGTGGAAAAACTGTATTTGGCGCGCGTCCATGGGCATCCGGCGGACGATCGTTTTCATTGTGCGCAACCTATTGCCGCGAGCGCCGCGGCGGTGGGGTCGCGCGAGGTGGGGTCGACGGTGGACGGGGCGCTGGAGGCGCATACGGATTTTGTGGTCATCGCGCGCTTGAGCGATGGCACGGCTCTTCTTGAGGCGCGTCCTTTCACCGGTCGCACCAACCAGATTCGCCTCCATCTCCAGTGCTTGGGGCACCCGGTAGTCGGTGATCCCGTGTATGGACCGCGCCAGACCGACGCCGCGGCGCGGGCCACGCAAACACTTCATCCAGACGATCCGCCCATGTGCCTCCATGCCTACCGGATCTCGTTCGCTCACCCGTCCGATCAACAATGGGTCAGTTTTGAGGCGGAGCCGCCCGCCTGGGCAAGGCAGGAGATCCTGAAAGACGCGCGGCCTTGAGAGGCTGTCCGCCTCGTCGCGGCGGCGGCTTAGTCATTCGCCATCTAGTGTTAATCTAGTGTTAGACCTGCCTCACACCGGGTCCGACCAGTCAAGACCTTCGTCCCGACTGTGCCGCCACAAGACGGTCGGTTTGGGGCGGCTCGCGAGGCTCGCGCTGGTCCGCGGCAGTGCCCGCGGAATTTTGAGTCGAGATCCCTCACGCGCCGAAAGGCCTGGCAGTGGATGCAGATCAATCATCGCGCCCCCTGCCGGCTTGGCAAAAATACGAGGCGGAATGACAATGACCGCGCACTGCGGGCAGGGCGCCGGCCGGCCGTCATAAGCCGATGGATCCGCGATGGTCAGTAAGACGTCGCAGGCCGGACAATGAAACCCACAGGGCAAATCAGCGGCCGCGCCCGCCCGGATTTCCGAGGGATGAATCGAACGCCTTGAGTCGGGCAACAGCAGAGAGGACATGCCTGTCATTCATTCTTAGGATTTCAAAGTAATCAACGATCATTTATCATCTTTGAGATTTTTCCACAGCACCGGCGTCGGTTGTGGCATGGGGCGATGTTCGGGGCGCGTATACGAACAATCTATGCAGGCGGCGGCGCCGCCACTGTAGCCGGGTACGTTGGCCCCGGTTTCCACACTTGGCCATCAGGCCACATCGATCAAACGCGGGATCGGAAACGTCATCGTTCAATTTGCCCCGACGGGGCAACGCATACCAGCCCAGAGCAACGCTCTGGGAACCGCATCCCAGAGAATCGGTGTGTTCTGAAGGAACACCGCATAGGAAAGGGCGGGGTCGAGGTCCGAGGCACGCGACGAGGCTGTACTCATGGATGGGGCGAGCGGGTGGGGCGTGCCGTGCCATCGGGGCGAATCGGCTCCTACGTTGACGTGCGGGTGCTCGTGGGAAGGGTGGTGACGGAGGTGAGCGCATTCACTTGGAATCCTAAGGGTTTGCGGCTACTGGTAAATTTCTCC
>JALRGB010000647.1 GCA_023253575.1 Verrucomicrobiales bacterium | reverse complement strand
GGGGCCACCGACGTCGGGGCCTTCCTGCCAGTCGAGTCCCAGCCACTGAAGGCCGTCGTAAATGGCGGCGAGGGCTTCGGGAGTGTTGCGGGCGGTATCGGTGTCCTCGATACGGAGGATGAAGGTGCCTTGGTGATGGCGGGCGAACAGCCAGTTAAACAGGGCGGTGCGGGCTCCTCCGACGTGGAGGTAACCGGTGGGGGATGGGGCGAAGCGAACGCGAACAGGCGGAGTCATGACCCCTGTGCATGGCTCCGATGCGCTCCGGATGCAAATCGTAACCGCAGGGAATCCGCGCTCATAGGGCGGAAAAAGCGGAAGCGGCGGCCGCGGGTTATGGCAAACGGGCGGCGACGAGCGGTTTGACGGTGGGCAGAACGACTTTGGCGAGGGTGGCGGCGCCGTCGTCGGTGAGCATAGTGTCGTCCACAAAGATGGCTGGGTGCGCGGGCACTTTGCGGGTGGGATCGATGAAGGCGATGCCCTGACTGGTGCAGAATTTTTCGGCTTCGCCGAAGTAGCGGGACAGCTGGAGTTCGATCCATCCGGAGTCGAGTCGGACTACGCCGGCATTTCCTTGAGCTGGGTCGATGACGAACCAGCGGTGGAGGTAATTTTCTGCGCCTCCTTCCATTAATCCGCGGTGGAGTGATGGTTCCCCGATGACGGCGAAGGCGGCTCCGTTTTGGGCGGCTGAGGCGGCGAGTGATTTCACGCCGTCGAGGTATTCGGCGAGTGGATCGGCTCCTTCGGGGCGTTTGACCTCGTATTTGAGTGGCAGCGAGGCGTAGAGCTGGCGTTGTTGGAGGAGGCGTTGGGCGAAGGCGTTGCGTTCGCCCAGTGGCCCGAGGGTGGCGTTGAGGCCGCGTTTCTGGCGCTGGTTGACGGCGCGGCGGCACAATTGGGAAGTGGTGACGAGGAATTCTTTGACTGGACCGCGGGGATTGGCATCGAGCGACAGGTGAGCGAGGGCATCGGCGCGGTAGGTGTAGGTGCCGGGCTGGCCGATCACGTCCTCGAATCCGTAGGCGGCGAGTACGATGTCGGGTTTGAGTTCGGCTAGGTTTTCCTGCGCCCATTTGGCGCCATGCAGGATGGTGGTCTGGTCGCGGAACAAGGCGGAAATACGAATGCGACTTTGGGGGAATTCCTGCTGGAGCGCTGCTCCCAGTTGCCCCCACCAGGTGTCTTCATCGTTTTGCAGGACGGCCAGAGTGGCCCCGCCGCCGAGTACAACAATGTGCAGGTCGCGCCCAGTGGCGGCTTCGGATCGCCATGAGCGCAGCGACCGGCCATCCATGGAAAAAGAAACGCGCTCTTTCAGTCCGGGGAGCTGGTTGTCAAATTCAAAACGATGACTGACCCGCTTGCCGACCGGGGCCAGCAGCCAGAGGGCGGCCTCAGTGAGGCCAATGAGCAGGACTGCCGCCAGCCCAGTCCAGAGTGCAATTCGGAGGAGACTTTTCACAGGGCGCACCATCGGGCAATCCGCGGCCGCGCCAAGATG
>JALRGB010000595.1 GCA_023253575.1 Verrucomicrobiales bacterium | reverse complement strand
GACCCCGACGACTTGACCATGCTCATGCACATGACCGCCGACCGCGGCGGCCTCATGGAACGACAGCGGCGCACGCTGATCGAATCCACGCCAGAAATCGATCATTCCAGCAAATCAGACTTTTTCTACCTAACCGCGCTGTATGAACGAAGCGTGTGGCTGATGCGCCAGCTCATCCAGCTTCACCTGCCTCGGCCCGCTGACCATGCTTCTCGTTGACACCATGGCTCCGGGCCGTACCCCCACCGATTTCCTCCCACCGTCCCCAGATCCCGCGGGACTCTCACTGCTGCCGTCATGACCTGGCCCATCACTCCCCGCGCGTCCGACGACCTGCACCCGGGAAAAACCAACGCCACCGACACACCCGTACTCGCCCTCGCCCCGATGCAGGACGTGACCGATCACGCGTTCTGGAAACTCATGGCCAGCTACGGCGGCGCCGACATCTACTATACCGAATACTTCCGCGTCCACGCCGACTCACGCCTCGAAAAATGGATTCTGCAGTCGATCGATGAAAACCCCACCGGCCGACCGGTCGTCGGTCAGCTCATCGGCAATGACATCCCCTCACTCGTTCGCTCCGCCAAAGAATTGCAACACCACCCGGTCGCGGCCATCGACCTCAACCTCGGCTGCCCCGCCCCCGTCGTGTACAAAAAATGCGCCGGAGGCGGCCTGCTGCGCGACCTGCCGCAGGTCGATCGCATTTTAGGCGCCCTGCGCGACGCGGTGGCGGCGCCGGTGAGGTTTACCGTCAAGACGCGAGTCGGCTTTGATTCCGCCGAACCACTGGCCGCTTTGCTCCCGATGCTGGCGCGCCATGAGGTCGACCTTGTCACAGTGCACGGACGCACGGTGGCCGGCATGTATCGCACGCCCGTGGACTATGAGTTAATTGCCTCCGCCGCGGCCGCCCTGCCGTGTCCCGTGCTTGCCAATGGCAATGTCGATTCACCCGCCACCGCTGCCTCCGTACTGTCCATCACCCAAGCCCGGGGATTAATGATCGGACGCGGGGCCATTCGCAATCCATGGATTTTCAACCAAATCCGCGAACATCTGGCCGGGAAAACTCTCACCCTGCCCACCGGATACGACGTGCTAGCCTATATCACCGCCCTCTACGAAGCCGTCTCATCACCCGAGGCCACCGAGGCCCAGCAGGTCCAGAAAATGAAGAAATACCTGAACTTCATCGGACTCGGGGTCGAACCGACCGGCGTCTTTCTCCATGCCATCCGCCGCGCCACCAGCCGCTCGGAATTTTTCCACCACTGCACCACCCACCTCTCTCACTCCCATCCCATGCCGCTCACACCGTTTCCTTTGCCCCTGAAACCGTGTGACGTGCTGGCCCAAGACCGTTGATTCACACGGCCTCCGCCGTTCTCAATCCAAGACTCGCGTAAATCTCACGCGTCGCACTCGATTGATTCAGGGTGTAAAAATGCAGCCCATCCACCTCGTGGTCGAGCAAATCCGCACACTGCTCAGTCGCATAATGCAGACCGACGCGGCGCACTGACTCCGGATCCGACCCGGCCCGCGCCAACGCTTTCAACAGCCGCGCCGGAAACCGCGACCCCGCCGCCAGATCCGCCATCCGACTCAATCCCGCCGACGACGTGATCGGCATGATCCCGGCAATAATGGGAACTTTGATCCCGCTCAACCCGCAGCGGTCCCGAAAATCAAAGAAATCATGGTTGTCGAAGAACAACTGCGTCACGATGTAGTCGGCCCCCGCATCAACCTTCGCCTTCAAAAAATCCATTTCCTTGAGCCGATTGGGCGTGGCCGGATGACCTTCAGGAAATCCAGCCACCCCGATGCCAAACCCGCGGGCATCAGGATGCACTCCCCGCTGCTCGGAAAATTGACGGATGAACCGCACGAGGTCCGCCGCATGCTGGAAAGCATCATCCGCCTTCCGGTAATTCTGCAAATCACGCGGAGGATCACCGCCCAAGGCCAGAATGTTCCCGACCCCGGCCCGGGCATACCGTTCAAGAATCTCATGCACTTCCGCCTCCTGATGGCAGACACACGTCAAATGCGGAATCGGATCGAGCGAGGTCGTCGTCTTGAGGCGCACCACCAAATCATGCGTCATCTCCCGCGTCGATCCACCCGCCCCATAGGTCACACTGACAAAAGCCGGATTATACGGCTCCAACTGAGCAATCGTCTCAAACAATTTCCCGGCCGCCTCCGATGTCTTGGGCGGGAAAAACTCAAAAGAGAAACTGGGTCGCTGCGCAGCGAGGATGTCAGCAATATGCATGGAGAGTTATAACTTCCATTCAAACCGCAAAGATCAAAGGGCAAAATTCAACCGGATCCAGCCCTCGCCGCCCCCACCGAAAGGCCTGTCGCTCACCCGTCGCTCACCCGCGTCCGGCCCTCATGAAACAACGGAGGCGGCCGCCACCGTCTCACCCGCCGGCGCCTTGACATCAGTCCGCACCGTCTCCCGACCGGAGGCCAGCCCCACCAGCCCAGCCTGCATGGCCCCATAACGACCCGCAATCAACCCCACCGGCACCCAGAAAACCAGCGACTCAAACCGCGGCTCCGTAAAAACCGTCGTCAACGCCTCCCCATCAAAAACCAACGCCGTCGAACCGTAAACAAACAAGACCATTCCCTCCAGCCCCAGCCCACCCCGCCACACCTCAAAAGCGCGGCTCAACACCAGAGCACCAAAGAAAAACAACCCGACCAAAACCACCTGCCCGCCGTGGTAATGAGTGGCCATCAACACACTGTGCGGATGCGTGGCCGGCCACCGCAACTCCGCCGCTCCAGAATGCTCGTGCCACCACCCCTTCCCCCAAAACCGCTGCGACGGCTCATCAATCCGTCGCAATAACAACCGATAAAGATCCAGCCGACCGGCATCACCCCGCTCCACCCAGCGCCCCAACCCGTTCTCCGGCAATCGACGCGGCACCGCCCGACCCGGGACCGCCACCGCCCCATCCGCCTCCGCTCGCGCCGCCCGCACCGCCAAATGACGGCTCAAAAAATGAAACGACACCAGCGCCAGCACCACCCACACCAATGGCAAGGCCGCCCGCTTGCGACGCACCAAAACCGCCAAAAAAATCGTCGCCACTAGCAACGCCAGCGACGCCCCACGGCTCTGACAAAATGCCACTGCCAGATTCAACAAGAATAAAACCGTCCCCCACCCCCAGGCCGTGCGATGACTCGATGACGCCGCCAGCCCCAGCCCCGCCCACACCGCCGCAAATCCAAAAGTGATCGCCGTCGGCACCGGATGCTGGCCGCCATGCACAAAGACATTGCACAGCCGCTCGCCAAAACCCACCCCAGGCGTCAGTCCGTAAAAAACCACCACACTGGTCACCGCCGCCACCACCGCCGCCGCCACACACCACCGCTGGCAGGTTCGCAATCCATGCGCCGTCTGCACACTCGCCGCCATGGCCGCCACCAAGGTCAATACTCCCGCCAGCCCAGCCACCGCCTCCACCATCCGCAAACGCGCCGCCACCTCCAACCCCGGAGGATGCTGCACTACCGCCAGTAAAAAATAAACTCCCAGCCAAGTAGCCGCCGCTCCCATCACTCCACCCGACCCGCCGCCGACCCGCCACCGGTGCCACCACCAGCAAGGCAAAAGCATCCCCCATAACCACAACCCATGCCACCACGCGCCAGGAAATAAATAGTACCCAGCCAGAAAAACCGCCATCGCCGGAACCAGCCAGCCGCTCCGCATCACCCCCGCCACCTTCCCGCCCACCAGAGAGACAGTCCCCCCAGTAGCCCATGGCCCGACAGTCGCAGTCTGAGATGGATTCACCCCAAACTAAAGCACACCCCCAGCCCCAACGCATCCACAGATGCAGCTCGCCATTCATCGAGTCCGTTCTGAAACGAGCGCCATTGGGGTCTGACGAAACCATCACCCGGAATGCAGCTGACTGACCGTCGCCGACGCTTTGACATCATTATCAGAATAATGTACAAAACGTATCATAATACGCACTCAAATCCAATTCCCTGATCCTCTCTATCAGCAGCTCAAAGAAATCGCCGAGCAGCAGGAT
>JALRGB010000512.1 GCA_023253575.1 Verrucomicrobiales bacterium | reverse complement strand
GCCTTTTTTTACGCCTGGCTTCTGGGCGTGGAGACGCCGCGGAACTATTCCGGCGGATGGGTGGAATGGAGCACCACCTACCACCCGGATCCGCAGGCTGGAGGATCAACCCCCGGCTGGCGGCAATCCGCGACCGGTCATCCAGTGGCCGCGTCACCCCAAACCACAACCGCCCCCTCACCCGCCCGCTAAATAAGACAGTCGCTCGACAACAGAAACACCCGCCAGAAATCCACTCAGGCCAACCGCCGAAGATGGCTCAGCCCAGCGCGAAAGGCCCCCAGCTGAAACCGCCGATACACCGGCAGTCCAAACCAAACAAACCACCGGCTCGGGCGAATATGACAGCGTACCTGCAGCACCATGCGGTCGCCCTCGCGCCTCGCCTCCGCAAGCCATTCGCCGCGACCGTAATGCCTCCGCGTCGTGCGGTACCCCAACCTCACCAGATCCTCCGCGTCCTCGACCACATGCACCTCCACCACCGCAGGCAGCAGAAATGGCGGAAGTCCAGGCAGGCTGGGTAGAAATAAACCCAGACCCAGCCGGTCGCCGACCCGAAGGGCCCGGCCTTCATCCTCAAATTGCGTGCGGCGCACCATCACCTCGTCCGGATAGAAACGATAGGCCAACAACACGCCGCGGATCCGCGCGAAGGCGTCCGGCGACCACGGGCCAATATCCTGACGATGGTCGTCGACAAAAACCGCCTCCGCGGCTGAGCACGTGGTAACGGGCACCCGCAAGTCAGGGACCGGGGGAGCGACTGGCCGCAAGGCGGGCGCCCGGCTGACCAGCAGCAGTGATCCCGTCAGGTTGAGTAAACCGTGCAGCACCGCCATTTCCGGAATAGTCAGATAGCGCCAGCCAAGACCGGTAGCCACCGTATAACCGGCCCCAAGAAAAATCCCGGGCATCAGAAAAACCAACGGCCATCGAGCCGTGCGCGGGGGCAATCCAGCCGCCCAAACCAAAAATCCAGCCGCCATGGCCGCCGCACAGCCGACCTCAGCCAAGCCCGGCACCATCGGACTGGACCGTAGAGCAAAACAAAACGCCGTGGCCGGCGCCGCCAAAACAAAAACAAAAATGCCGACACCCCGCCACCGGCTCGGCCGCAACGACGCTTCCAACGCCGACATCGCCAGCGGAAGGACACCAAACGCCATCGAAAAGTGCACCGTCGTCAGCGTCGCCAATGGCTCCGGAAACCCCGCAAAATGACGGTCATACCGAGACCACACCCACGCCGCCGCCGCCACTAACGGCCCAGCGGCAGCCAACATCCCCAAAAGCCGGAGCGAAAGAGCCGCCTGATCCGTCGCCAAATATCGACGCACCCCGTGAACCAGCAGCCAGACAGCAAAAATGACCGCGGGCGCCGCCAACAAAGCCGACCCCAGCCCAGGACCAGCCACCGCTAGCACCGGCCCAGTCATCAGAAAACACCAAGCCACTCGGCGCAGCCACCTAGGTAGATCCGGGTCAAGGCGCTGGGCCCATGGCAAAAACCCCCAGAAACACACGGCGGCCACCAAGGCAAACGGATCCAAACGCATGAGCATTCCTTCCATCTTAACACTCTGACCGACCAGACGCCCACGGTCAACGCCCACGGTCTTTTCGACATCTCCCCCTCAAAAGCAGCGCAGCTCAACGTCCGCCATAGATATCGCGAGACTCGAATCTGCAGGTTGGAGAGAACGGCTTCTTGGCGACCCGCCAGATGACCTGCTTGACGGAGTTGTTCTGCGAGTGAGATAGCACTAGTTCGGATTCTGCTATTTTGGGTGCGTAAAATCATGATGCCGGGCGGAGTGCCGGCAATAGCCTCGAACGGGATTTCAGCCAGTTGGATGAGGCGGAAGGCCCATGCCAGCCGGAACACGCTACCAGTATACAGAGCTCTGATAGGTCAGTCCTGTTTTGGTATCGTGATAGTAGTCGTGAGTACCTCCATTACTGGCAAAGTATGTATACGAGACCGTATCCGCTGTCACTTTCCAGCCCAGCGGGCCGATTATACTTCCAATAGACTTGGAATCCGCGGGCCTCCTCTCACTGAAGGAATCGAGCGTTTTCCCAGGACGGGCGAACCGTTTGTCGAGGAATGCGTTAAGGTCTTTCTCTGATACGGTGTAAATGGGGTCGTGATCGAGGAGGTTTTGGCGCAGCGTAATGTCGGTAGCGGTGGGCGGGATCAGATTCCGCCCCCTCACCGTCCACCAGATGCTATCCTGGCTCGCATGGTGCGTGTCGGTTCCGTAGATCGAAAATAGGACTATGCCGCACACCATCACCAACGCGAGGACGATGAGACAGCCTTTGAAAAACCACCCAAGTAGCGATGATTTGGACTCGTTCAATGACTCTCAATTACACTTTGTTGCGCAAAGTGCAAATTTTCTGTGTTGAGATTCCCGTGATTAGCCTAACGCTTCGGATCCGGCAACAGCGAGCGCAAGACCTTGCTGACACGACAGATAGCCTTCGAGCCGTTGCTTGCTAACCAGTTTTGTTCGGCCTTGGTTGTGGGTTGGTTGCTCATGCGGACAGCCGGGGCTGATGCTGGATGAAGTGAACGAGGTCGGCAATAGTCTGCACCTGTCCATAAAGCGGGTTCTGGTCAGTCTGTTCCATGCTACGGTGAGCCAATCTCGCAATGTCCTCCCCAAGATCATCCAAGTCTTCGCCCACGATGCCGTAATCTGCGGAGAAACTGTCTAATGGACGAATGGGCAAATCTACCCGCCCGTATAGCTCCTGAGTGGTCTCATAGACTGCACGAACAACGACAGGATCAAAGTCCGCACCTCGAAAATGGCGAGCAAATTCACAGATAGACTCGCCAGACCTCTCCCGCGCCATGCGATCAAACCTCCGCGTCTGAATAATCCCTGCGAAATGAATCCCCAACCACAACAACGCCATGATGGCTATGGCGGGGAGAAGATGCGCTGGGTGAGAAACGAACCAGAAGACCACACCGAGAATCAGGGCCGCCAGAAGAGTCCAGCTCACTGGCGTAACAGGCTGACTCGGCATAAGCGACCTGCGATGCTTCAGGATGTGCTTCGATGACTGTGTCATGGCGATGGGTGCGGTTTCTTGGCCTAACGTCAAAGGACACCGGACCCCCTATCAGCGAGGGCGAGCTTCGATCAAGGGGCTGGGGTTGTAGCTAGGGAAGCTCGTCGAAACTGGGCGGCTGGTAGAGGTTGTCATGGTGCGACTTGTTCTGCTGGTTTGTGTCTTCTGATCGTAGAGTCCGAGGTGAAATTCTGCGAGATCTAAATGATGTCGTCTCCCTGTGGAATATTCAGTCTCATCTGCTCCCAATTCCATTGAAACTTCTCCTTCGCCCTCGGAAATCCATCGACGTGACACCCTCTGAATCCAAGTCGATTAGTCTCCTTCTCGTAATATTGAATCGCATCACTCAAAGAAATCGACACACGGCGAACGTCCACCAAGTAGAACATCTTGTGGTCACCCGACCCCATATTCGGTAAAATCCTCTTCGTTCTCAAAACCCGATTCGACCATTCCGGATGTTTGAGTTCCTGATAAATCCGATCAGTGAGCTGCAACTTGCAATAGTTGGACTTAGAGTAGAGGAACGCGCCTCCGGCAACTAGGAGTGAGCCGTATATAAGAAGCCGCCATCGCATAGGATTATTTTTTGCAGAACGTCGAAGGCCTCCTACACCTGCCCGAGGGCGCGGCTTCGACTATGGGCTAAAAGTTGAATGATCATGTCGGATTGAAGTCGCGGCGGGGAAGGTGCTAGGAGCGACGTCTGGTTCGCCTTCGTTTGTTTTAGAGTTCGTCTTCGTGAATAGGAATCATCTTCATCAGGCTGCATTGGAGCCCAATCTTGAGGGGCTTGTTGCCGTGGATTGGAATCACCACCCTCTCCATACGCCCCTGCATCGTGTAGACGTGGTGACTTCCATTAATCCTTGCGAGGATCCAACCCTTTGTTTCGGCGAGCTTGGCCATCCGACGACCTGTCACGGCCTTCATACCGCCAACTCAAAGATCTCGTCAGGTGTGGAATTCATTTCCGCCTCGCCAGCGGACAACCACCCCTCAACGGCCTCTTGAAGATTCGTCTCGAGTTCTTCCCGGGTGTCGGCTTGCGTGACGCATCCCGGAAGTGCGGGAACCTCTGCCCAATACCCGCCCTCCTCGGCCACGTGAATGATCGCTCTCAGCTTCATCCGAAAAGCGTAGCCTAGGTTTTCTGTGGGCGAAAGTCGGAATTTTTCTGGGGCGAACTAGGCTCTGGACAGCAGTTTCAGACACCCACTTTTGTGTCGCCATTGAGCGGATGCCTGCGACTGAGCAGTTATCCACCGCGGGGGGGCGGGGCTTTCCCGATACTTTGATGCGAAAAAAAGAACGGATGCGCGTGAGGCTGACCCGTATCACTTTAGGGAAGCTCGAATTCATTTCGGACCGCTTTTTCAT
>JALRGB010000509.1 GCA_023253575.1 Verrucomicrobiales bacterium | reverse complement strand
CGCTGCGCGGCCTGCACGCCCAGCCCGCACGGGCGCTCCGCTCTGGAAAGCTGGAGCTGATAGCGCTACCTACGCGTCGCCAATAGCGGTCACTCTGGCAGGACGTGAAATCATCCTCGCCAGCCATGCGCGGGCACTGACAGCGCACGATCCAGCCACAGGAGAGGTACTGATGGAGTACGCGTGGGGCATGGACAAAGCACCCAAGGCGTCGCAACCGGTGGTCATCGGCGAGGATCGGGTACTCGTTTCAGCGGGCTATGGAATGGGTTGCTTACTGTTGCAATTCAAGTCAGCCGAACCAAACAAACTCGAGGCGGAGGAACTGTGGAGCCATCTCAAGTTGAAGACGCAATTCAATAGCGTGGCGCAGCGAGGAGAGCATCTTTATGGATTAGATGACGGCAGGCTTTGCTGCTTAGAAGTGGCCAGCGGCGAGCGGCTGTGGAAGGAAGGACGGTTTGGTTCCGGACAAAGCCTGCTGGTCGATGACCTCGTGATTGTGCAAAGCGAAAGCGGGGCCGTGCATTTAGCGGCAGCTCAGCCCAGCGGCTATGAAGAATTAGGCCGCGTGGAGGCGCTGAGCAGCAAAACATGGAATCATCCCGTGCTAGCGGGGCGTTATCTCTTGCTCCGTAATGATCGAGAGGCCGTGTGTTATGAGTTAGCAGTAGATCGTTAAAAAAGCCCTTCGTTTTGCTCCCGTGAGGGAGATTTTCATCATAGGGCGGCCGCCAAACGACTGGCGGTGGCTTGCAACTGGCCGCAACCGGCGGCCACGTCGATGCCCCGGCGCTGCCGAACGGTGCAAGGAAAGCCGGCCGCGCGGATCACGTCTTTGAAAGCAATCACGGCCTCGGCGTGCGTCGCGGCCCCGCCGAATCCCTGAGTCGGATTTAAGGGAATGAGGTTAATGTGGGCATCGAGACCGCGCAGCAACTCGATCAGCCGACGCGCTGTCTCTGGAGTATCGTTTTTCCCGGCCACCAGCGTCCATTCAAAAAAGATGCGACGTCCGGTGGCCTGGCCGTAATATCGACAAGCGGTCATCAGGTCGGCCAGCGGCCAGCGGCGATTCACGGGGACGAGGGCGGATCGTTCGGTGTCATCGGCCCCGTGTAGACTGACGGCCAGATTGTACGGTCGCCGCTCGTCAGCGAGCCGGATGATTCCCGGAACGATGCCTACCGTACTGATGCTGATGCCGGCTGGTCCGATGTTAAATCCGCGGGTATCAGTGATAATCTCCAGCGCGGTCATGACCGCCTCGTAATTGTGCAGGGGCTCGCCCATCCCCATCAACACCAAATTCCGCGGCCCCGCCACCCCCAAAGCCCGCAAAGCACGCCGGGCGTGACGTACCTGCGCCACAATCTCGCCCGGTCGAAGATGTCGAGTAAATCCCCCCTGCCCCGTAGCACAAAAAACACACCCCATCGCACAGCCAACCTGCGAGCTCAGGCAGACCGTGTGCCGCCCCGTAAACCCCATGAGCACCGTCTCAATCTCGCGACCGTCCGCCAGACGCAGCAGAAATTTGCGGGTCCAGCCGTCGGAGCTCACCACCTCGACCGCCTGTCCGGGAAAGTCCAGCTCCTGCCCAGCCAGCCAGCCGCGCGTCGCCGGCGAAAAATCAGGAACCTCGCTCCACGCGCCCACCAGGTCTCGGTGCAACGCCCTCCAGACTGTCTTCGCATGCGCCGGACGTAACCCCGCCGCCACCACCCCAGCCTCAACCCCGGAAAAGGTCAGGTCCTGCAGCAAGCCTCTCTGGTGAATCATCTCCTCGTCCATCATCAACCTGCATCCAACCCACAATCACGCCGCTGGCCAGCACCAAGAATCCAACCAGACCGTCAAGCCGCCCGCCACCCTGCCCATCACTCCGATCCCAATCACCATCACCGGCCGAGCCCCCGCCTCAGGCTTTGGCCGCACCGCGTTTTTTGACCCCACGATAATTGACCGGCCGGGATTTCCCGAACTTCTCAGCTCCCGCCACCTCGGTGGCGGGCAAGCCGGCCGAGGCTTTGAGTTCACGAATCTGATCGCGCAACAAGGCGGCTCGCTCGTATTCCAGAGCCACCGCCGCATCGCGCATTTCCCCTTCAAGTTCTCGAATCAAATTCAAGACGTCCAAATTACCGCCGCCCTCCCCCACTTTGCTGGCAATCCCCTCTTCCACTTCCCGCCCGGCCACAATCGTATGCAAGCTTTCCTGCACTCCCCGGATCACGCTTTGGGGAGTGATCCCATGCGCCTCGTTATACTCCTGCTGCCGCCGACGACGATAGGCCGTGATGTCGAGCAGCCGTTGAATCGACTGCGTGACTTGATCAGCAAAAAGCACCACATGTCCATTGACGTGGCGGGCGGCGCGGCCAGCCGTCTGAATCAGGCTGGTCTCACTGCGCAGATACCCTTCCTTGTCCGCATCCAAAATACACACCAGACTGACCTCCGGCAAGTCCAGCCCCTCCCGCAAAAGATTGATCCCAATCAAGATATCAAATTCTCCGGCCCGCAGCGCTCGCAGGATTTCCACCCGCTGGATGGCATCAATGTCGCTGTGCAAATAACGGACTTTCAGATCCACGTTGCGCAAATAGTCCGTCAGATCCTCCGCCGTCCTCTTGGTCAACGTCGTAATCAAGACCCGCTCTCGCTTCTCGACCCGCTGCCGGCAGTATTCAATGGTCTCATCAATCTGATCTTTCAGCGGCCGCAGGGTGATCTCTGGATCGAGTAGGCCCGTCGGCCGGATGATTTGCTCCACCACAAGATGCCGCCCCGGCGTCACCACATCAAATTTTTCAACAGCCTCATCGGACCCACTGACTTTGACCAGCAGCCGATCCGCTATCGGACGGGCCCCGCCCGGCAACAATTCCGGCGCCGTTTCCTCCGCTCCGATCCGCTCCCGCTGATGTGGAATATACCCGTCGTTTCCGACCACACTGTTCTCAATTTCAAACCGCGCCGGCGTGGCGCTCACATACAATCGCTGTCGCGTCCGCTTCATAAACTCGACAAATTTCAGCGGCCGGTTGTCCAAAGCGCTGGGCAGCCGAAAACCGAAATCCACCAAGGTCGTCTTGCGCGATTTGTCCCCTTCAAACATCCCACCAATCTGCGGAATCGTCGCATGGCTCTCGTCCAACAACAGGAGAAAATCGTCAGGGAAAAAATCGAGCAACGTATACGGAGTGGCCCCGGGCTCGCGAAAGGTCAGATGTCGACTGTAATTCTCAATACCTGAGCAAAACCCCATCTCCTGCATCATCTCAATGTCATAGTCAGTCCGCTGCCGGATGCGCTGGGCCTCAATATACTTCCCTTCACGCTCAAACCAAGCGACCCGCTCGTCAGCCTCCGCCCGGATATTGACAATGGCCGCCTTCATCTTGTCGCCCGGCGTCACGAATTGTTTGGCCGGGTAAAACGTGTGGCGCTCGAGACGCCCCCTCGATGTCCCCGTCAACGGGTCAATCACGGAAATGCGCTCGACTTCATCACCAAAAAATTCCACCCTGATCGCTTCGTTGTCGAGATACGCCGGATGAACGTCGACACTGTCGCCGCGGACTCGAAACTTGCCGCGAGCAAAAGCGACATCATTCCGCTCGAAAAGGATGGCCACCAGCTTGCCTAGCAGTTCCTCACGGGTCAGCCGCTGGCCCGTCCAAACCGGCACCATCATGTCACGATAGTCGTCCGGCGAACCAAGTCCGTAAATACAGGAAACACTGGCCACCACCAACACATCCTCGCGGGTCAAGAGCGAGCCCATCGTGCTCAGTCGCAGACGCTCAATCTCCTCATTGATCGACGAATCTTTTTCAATGTAGGTGTCGGTCCGCGGGATGTAGGCCTCAGGCTGGTAATAATCGAAGTAGCTGACGAAATACTCGACGGCGTTGTTCGGGAAGAACGCCTTGAATTCAGAATACAACTGCGCGGCTAGGGTTTTATTATGGGACATGACGAGCGCCGGCTTGCCGGCCTCCGCAATCACGTTGGCCATGGTGAACGTTTTCCCCGAGCCCGTCACCCCCAGCAGCGTCTGGTGCCGGTTGCCCGCGCGAAGCGAACGGCCAAGTTTGGCGATGGCCTGCCCTTGGTCCCCCTGCGGCTGATACGGACTGATGAGTTGAAACGACGACACGCGAGGACCATACGCCGCAAATGACTCGCCGGAAGCGCGAAGTCCAACCCTCCCTCTCCCACCTCGCCCGACCACTCGACCCGCCCGTCATCGCAAGTACTCGTTTTTTCGATTGCCTCGGATGCGCTCACCAGCCAATAAACGTGTCTGCTCAACCCCCGCTCACGCAAATTTTCCCATGGCTTCGCCCCATCCGTCCACTCATTCGGAACTCTCCCCCGCCACCATGATCCGGTGGGGATTGTTCATTCTCCTCATCGCCTTCGTGACGCTTTTTAATCTTGTCGTTGATTTTAAAGGGCTTTCACACGCAAAAGGCATGGACCAGGCGCAAATCGCCCGCGAAATCGCCCGTGGTCACCAGAACACAACAAAGGTCGTCCGCCCCCTGGCCGTCTGGCAAATCAACGAATCTCGCAAGGACGACGACGAAAAAGACACCGGCGTTCCGCTGGTCGGGCTGCGCGATACGTATCACGCGCCCCTCAACCCGTTGATCAATTCGATCCCGATGCGTCTCCTAAAAAAGAATCCGGAAACCAATGAAGGCGGCGGCGACGGGCTGACTTTTAACTCGGAAGTAGACAAGATTTTTTTCCTCGATTACGTCATTGCCGGGACATCGATGGTCCTGCTTTTGGCGTCGATTGGCATTTCTTACTTGCTGATCAGTCATATTTTTGACCGAAAGATCGGCGGGGTGACGGCCTTGTTGATGTTGTTGTGTTCGCTTTTGTGGGAGTTCGCACAATCCGGTCTACCCCAACCGCTGATGTTGTTCCTGTTCGCTTTCGCGATGTATTTCTTTTACCGGGCGGTCGAGAGTGTGCAGGTAGGGAGGTCGCCGTTTTTATGGGCTGTACTGACGGCGCTCTTTTTCGGATTGCTGGCGCTGGCCCATTGGATTGCCATCTGGGTTTTTGTCGGCGCCCTGTTTTACGCCGCCTTTTTCCTCCGTCCGCGCGGAATCGTCGCCCTCGTCATGCTGGCCGTTTTCCTCTTTATTGTCATCTGGTGGCCGCTGCTCGTTAATCTCCCCACCGCCGGCAATCCGATGGGATCCGGGTTCTACCAATTCTACTCCGGCCTCGCCGGCGGATCAGAAAGTATGGTCATGCGGAACTTCAATCCCACCCAGCTCATGCTCAATCCAGACGGTTTCCTCCGGAAAATCGCCTACGGAACGGTCGCCCAGCTCGCCTCCATCTTCACCTTCATGGGCGGTATCGTCGCCGCCCCGCTGTTCTTCATCAGCCTGCTCCACCCGTTCAAACGCGCCGAAATCGCCCAATTCCGCTGGGCCATCCTCATCATGTGGGTCTGGGCCGCCATCGGCATGGCCATCTTC
>JALRGB010000456.1 GCA_023253575.1 Verrucomicrobiales bacterium | reverse complement strand
CGGAGCCGCCGCCAGCGCCGCCACCGCCCGGCGCACCGGCCCGACAGCCCACGCGACCTGCACCGCCGCCGCCGCCCCCCCCGCCCATAAAGCCAACGCTAAACCCACCCGCCACCACGCCCGCCGCCCCCGGCCCGCCATGATCGCAACAGCCTGCATCTCACTCACATGCTGCCCGCCGTGAAACGCAACAACGCCGAAGCCGATCCCGCCGCTCTGATCTCCATGTTGATCAACTGCCCCATCGTCACAAATTGAAAGCCTCGCTCCAGGAGCGTATCGACCACCGTCGGCATTGCCGCCACCGTCGTGGGATGAATGTCATGGGCCAATAAAATCCCACCGCTGCCAGCCCCTTGGATCAGGGTCCTTGAGACATGCTCACTGTTGCGGATCTTCCAGTCCTGCGGATCCACCGACCATAAAATCGAGGGCAGCCCGAATTCCTGGTGCGCCCATTCTTTCTGGCGCGCCGAAAAAGCACCATAAGGCGGACGAAACACCTGCGGCCGGTGCCCGCCCAGCACTCCGGAGATCGCCTCCGAACAACCGTTAATTTCACGCGCCACCGCCGCATCCCCCAGCTTGCTCAAAGTCGGATGCGTCATGCTGTGATTGGCCAACTCATGCCCTTCCGCATGCGTGCGCTCTACAATCCGCGGAAAAGCCCGCACATTCCGACCAATGACAAAAAATGTCGCCTTCACATTGCGCTCTCCCAACAACGTCAACAACCGCGGCGTATCCTGCGGGTCCGGCCCGTCATCAAACGTCAAGGCTACATAACGCCCAGGCACCCGACACGAACTATACGCCACTCGCGTCGGACCCACAATCCGCCCGGGCACCGCCACCCCCATACCCATACCCGCCGCCGGCGCCTCGATGGCCGCTGGCGTCGCCGGAACCCGACGGCGCGGATCGACCACCGGCTCCGGCGCATCCACCCACCCCGCTCTCTGCACAAGAGAACAAGACGTCACCCCCGAAGAAGCCAGCGTCACCAAACCCAGTAAAGATGTTCGTCGATTCATCAACATTGATTCGAGAAAACCATAATCGGTTTTTGCACCGAGGAAAGCAGCTTCTCAAACGATCCCCGTCCCGCGCGTGGTCCATCAATGAAGACACCCAAGAGAAAAATGAATGTCCTTGCGGCCGACAGTGTGGTTTAATGAGGTTCTACCATTCCTCTTCCTCCCATCCTTATCGTTCTCATGCAGGACCTGCCGAAAATCTATCTCTGGCCGAATCTGATGACCGCCGGCAATCTGGCCTGCGGGTTCTTTGCCTCGCTGAGCATCTTTAGCGGGATGCTCAGTGCGCACAATGGGGGGTCGGCCAACGGCTATTTTTACCAAGCGATCGCCTTGATTTTGGGGGCCTGTGTCTTTGACGCGTTGGACGGCCGCATGGCGCGGCTGACCGGGCAGGATTCACCTTTTGGCCGGGAGTTCGATTCCCTTGCGGACATCGTCTCCTTTGGGGTAGCGCCGTCGCTACTGGTGCACGAGGTCGTGCTGGCGGAAATTCCTGACAAATGGGGATGGCTGATTGCCTTCGCCTATCTTCTCTGCGGCGCCATGCGGCTGGCTCGGTTCAACTGTCTGGCGTGGATGGACGCCCAGAGCGCCTCCAAAGATTTCATGGGCATCCCCATCCCCGCCGCCGCCGGCGTAATTAGCTCGCTGACGCTGCTCTTGATGTGGCTCGAAGAAACAGAACGCCCGATCGGCATCTGGACATGGTCTCTCCCGCCCCTCATGCTGCTGCTCGCCGGCATGATGATCAGCAAAATCAGCTACCCCAGCTTTAAGGGCCTGAACATCAAAACTCGACGCTCTCTCCCATGGGTTTTTTGCGCCGTCATCCTCGTCATCCTGACCGTCAAATGGTGGCAAGTCATGCCCGCTATCCTTTTCGTTAGCTATTTGTGCTACGGCCCCGCCCGCCCATGGATCTCCCGCCGCCTGCGCCGGGAGCTCGAGGAGGAAGATGAGGAACGCGAACGAGAAGAAGCCATAGAAGAAGGACGCCAGGGCAGCCCGCACGCCGCGACTGAGGAAACTCCCGCTCCACAGCCCGACCTGACCCCGGAAGATCGCGATCGCGCCCGCCGCAGCGTCTAGCCAGACGGGCTCTAGGCCCACCGCCGCAGCGCCGCGCGGCTGGCCGTCGATACCACCGGACCGACTGCCGACCTGCCGCCGCTCAGCGCGCCGGCTTCGCCGTCGGACTCTCCGATCCTTCCGTGAAGCAGCACCTCGCCGCCATCCGCATGCTATTCGACTGGCTCGTCACCGGGCAGATCGTCGACTTCAAGTGACTCTCTCATTTCTTCCGCTCCAGAATCAACGCCTCTCCGCTGTCGGGGTCGCCCAATGTGTAAATCAATCCGTAGGGTGGCTTCGCACCGCTCAAACCCACGGAATCAAACTTCGTAGTCGGCGAGTCCAAATAAACTCCCCAATGCGTCTTGAGTGGCTTTCGTCCATCGTCAACTGAACCGACGCTCTCAATGCGCCAAGTGCCCGAACCGGTAATCAGCGTGTCAAAGAAGTTCGTGGGCGGGAAGCCATCCTGCCACGGTGGAACATTGGTGGCGACGAACGTCCCGTCTGCTCGCAAATCAATCAGGCATGCCTTGCCTTTCAGAGCGGCCAGACCATCGCGTGTGAGAGTCTGTGAAGTCAGGACATAACTGCCCACAACGTTCGTGGTCTCTGGCTTGTCGGTCGTGTAAAGGTGGGCGTGCGGGTCATAATGACAACCCGTCAGCGACAGCAAAAGCGTGAGAAGTAGTGAGGCGCGCATACGACGGTTTACACTGCAAGTCCTCTTACGCCTGACCGGGGGAGAGGCTTCGTCTGCGGGTTGAAGGTGGAATGCTCATGGCGGCTGGAACTCGGAGCGGGTCAGGCGTTAAGGAGCGACGGCTGGTTGGGTCCTCTTTAGCTTGTCAATCGTCGCCTTCCTCCCGCCATATAGCGCGTGGAAGTGCGGTGGTGGATGATCGGCATAGTAGATCTGAATGACAATGCCGTAAAATCGTGAAATCTCAGGCATGGCTGGCAAGACGACGCGAACCCGAGAACAAGTCTTCCGAGGAGAGTCCAGTGAGCTGCATGTTTAGAGCATCCGGACACAGATCCAACTCCCCTGACCACTCAATGGCCCCCACCTCGGTCACTAGCGCTTGCTCGAACATGCCTGGTTGCCGCCAGGAGGCGAACACCCCACGGCCCGCGAGCGCCGACAGATCGACCTCGCCGGCGACTCCATCCTCAAATCGCAGAAAGAGTTTGTAACCCTCCCGCGGTACTGCCTCTATGATTTTCATCTACGCCATTGTACCTTGACTGCTCGCAATCGTCTCGGAGCGTTCTTGCGACCCAACAATGAGCACATCCACCACTAGGAGCGGGGGCCAGCGTCAAAACGTGAGGGCGAGTTAAAGTTACGGAAATGTGGTTGGGCCCCTGCTTCAGGCCGGGATTTCGAGCCTCGACGTCTGGGGATTGATGAGAGAATATCGGAACTGTCGTTGTATTTGGGGATCTCGGTGATCTCCTCCTCTTTCATGGCCAACTATTTCCATGTTGTTCCCCTGTCTCGCCGCCACCCTCGGCCGGCTGCGCGAACTGGCAGGATCACTCGGCCGCTCGTGGCTCCATGGTCGGGCCGGCGCCCGCCGACTCTATACTCAGCACGCGTAAACGCGGTAACGCGTAAAGCAGGAAACGTGGAGACACGTAGGCGCGCGCATGCCGCCCTGACGCCGGCCTC
>JALRGB010000419.1 GCA_023253575.1 Verrucomicrobiales bacterium | reverse complement strand
GATATACTCTCGCTGCGTGGGAAAAAAGTGCGTGATGGAAAGCGTGATATCGTCTGGGGTCGGCGGAATATACACCCGCTCCAGCGTCAGCGCTTGCCAGATCGGATTGCGATCGCCCCCGTCGTTGCCACCGAAAAAATCGCCCATTTCCACTACCACCGGTGAGCCCGTCGGCACAAACTCATGACTCCAGAGAGTCGAACGGTTGGCAGCAAAACTCTCGCCCGGACTGACCCCGAGCGAAGTGAGTTCATCTACTGCATTCTGGCCGTTAAAACGAATGTCCCAGCGGCGGCTCTCGGAATGATTTCCGGAAATGAGCAGCTGAATTTTGTACGGGATACCTGGCTCCACGGCCAGCCGGGCCTGGAGCTTTTCGCCGCCCCCGGCATTGGCCCAGCGGATGTCGTGCATGATTTCCTCGAGGGCATTGGCATCCGGGGTGACTCCGTATTCCGGCTTCCCCTGCCAGCCGGCCACATTTTGCGGCCCCATCAGTACCGCACCCGCCACAGGTTGAGTGTCAGGGCGGAAAGCCAGCCCCTGCACTGTGCGCACCGGATCATCCGCGCTAAAATTAATGGCATAGGCAAACTGGCCGGTGAGATCGAGAGCTGGATCATCGACCCCCGAAAACTGACTGACCGTACCCAACGTGACGATAGTACCGGCCTGACCACGCGCCACCAGTCCGAGCAGAAACAGCAACTTTAACAGCAGCAGCGGCAGCAGCAGTAGACACCGCTGGGGCCGGCGGATGGACCTAGGGAAACAACGGGTCATGAGATGAGACGAGGACATAAAGAAGCGGGTGCCGCGCCTGATGGCCCGACACCCGCCATGACATCAGACGCTTATGGATTCGGACGCAACGATTGATCACGCAACCGCCAGAAGCCGGCGGTTGGGGTGAGGTGCGCGGACAACGTATCCGTCACCACCACGGTGCCGTTGGCCCCGATGACGACGCTGTCGTTGACCTCCACCCAAGCGGCGGTGGCCAGATTTGGCGTGTAATCAAGAGCATACGTTTTACCAGCCGGACCGCTGGCACTGAAGGTGATGCCGGCCGCGTCGAGCCCGATCACATTCAAGGCCGCCGACGGCTGGGCCCCACCCAATACTTCGAGCGTCACTCCGCTGAGGATCGGATTGCGATCGGAGATCAGCGGATCATCAGCACTCATACCATCAAGCACAATGTTAAGCTGACTGTCCCGAGCCTGAAACTCGTAACCGACGACCACCGCCTGAGTGGAGCTTCCTTCCTGCACCGCACCCGGAATCAGGTTTCTGACGATCGCTCCGCCTTCGAGTTTCACATCGAAGCCGCGGGCCAACCCCGTCTCGGCCATCAGGAGCTGCAGTTTGTACGACTGACCCGCAACTAGGCCGTCCAGATTGACCTGCACCGTACCCGGCGCCGCGTTCCAGCGGATGGAGCGCATGACTTTCTCCACGACATCGTCACTGGCGGTGTCGCCGTAGACGGGCGCGTGCCAGTTCGGGATCTGATTAGGTGCGACATAGGTGATGCCGGCCACGCTATCGGACGTGAAGTTGGCATCGCGCGCTTGGCCCGCGGCTCCGGGAGAGCCGACGTTAAAGGCGTAGAGGAAGGTACCATCCAGATCCAGACCTTCGCCGGCATCACCACCGGTGAAGACACCGACAGTGGAGGCCGGCAGACTGGTGGTCAGCAGCGGATTCGAGCCGGCGATGATTTCATCTCGATCGGAGAAGGTATCGCCGTCGGTGTCTACGAGCAGCGGATTGGTGCGATGCACTGTGACTTCGTCCAGATCCCCCAGTCCGTCGCGATCGCTATCAGCCAACAGCGGATTGGTGCCGGCGGTGAACTCGACTCCTTCATTAAGGCCGTCTTTGTCCGTATCCGGGTCATTGGGCAGCGTGCCCTGGAGATACTCTGCCTGATTGCTGCGGCCGTCCGCATCGGCATCACCGGCCGCCGTCTGAGTCAGGCTGCCGAAGAATTGGTACTCCCATGGATCAAGCAGACCGTCGCTGTCGGTGTCAGGCAGCGCGAGTTCTTCCAGCGTCACGCCATTCAGGATCGGATTGTGATCATTGAAGGTTGGCGTCGTCACCCCGTTGCCGTTGAGCACGATATTGAGCGTGTCATCCTTCGCGACAAACCCCACGAGGACCACAGCGCCGCGGGCGGTATTACCTGCCCCCAGATGCGCGATCGAAGGATTGAATTCATCAGCCGACAAAACACCTTCGATTTCAACATCATAGCCACGACCGGCGCAACATTGCTCGGCTACGAGGAGCTGCAATTTATAGGCTTTGCCCACCGTCAACCCACTGAGGTCGACATTGAGCGTCCCCGGAGCTGGCGTCCACCGGATCGATTGCATGACAAATTCAAGATTGTCATCATTGCTGGTCGAGCCGTATTCCGGAGCGTGCCAGTTGTCGATGCTGTTGACTGCGGTCACGACGATTCCTTCTTGAGCGTCATCGGTGAAGGCGGCGTCACCGACCGGGCCGAGGGCAGCGCCGGGGACACCGACGTTGAATGAATGCAGGAAGGTGCCGCTCAGATCGAGCCCTTCCCCAGGATCACCGCCCGTGAACGAACCAACGGTGGCTCCGATCAGCGGGTAGATGAGCGCATTGCGCGGGTCCGTGGCTTGAGCGACCTCAGCTCCATCCGCGTAACCGTCAGCATCAGAATCCTGAACCAACGGATTGGTCTGGGAGGTGATGACTTCATAACCATCGGTCAGTTTATCCCCGTCGCTGTCAGCCACTTTGGGATTGGTGAGATGAACATTAACTTCCGCGCCATCACTCAGGCCGTCGCTGTCGGTGTCGGTCAATTTGGGGTCGGTGCCCTGACTGGCTTCCTGAAGATTGGTCAGACCATCGGCATCACCGTCACCCGTGGCCGTCTGCTGGAGATTACCAAAATTAGTCATCTCCCAGTTGTCATCCAGACCGTCGCCGTCGGCGTCCGCTCCCGTGACCGCTTCCAGCGTCACCCCGCACAACAAAGGACTGCGGTCCGTATACGCCGGGGTCGTAACCGTGCCGCCATCAAGGACAATCTCAGCCGTCGAACCCGAGGCAATAAACCCGATGACCGCCAGCGCCGTGCGCGTCGGCGCGCCCGTTCCGTCTTGGAACGTATAAGGCGCGAATTCATCCAGCTTGAGCACGCCATCGACATAGATGTCGGCGCCGCGAGCGCAGCAGCGCTCCAAAAACATCAACTGTGCTTTGTACGGTTTGCCCGCGGTCAACCCGCTCAATTTGACCGAAATCCGGCCGGCATAACGAATCGACCACAGCACGTTTTCCAGCGCGTCGTCGTCTGGCGAATCACCGAACGTCGGCTGGGCCGCCCAGGCGGGGATTTCGTTGGTAGCCGAAAGAGTGATGCCACCGGCGCCATTGTTGGTCTCGTCGGTGAATTCGACGCCCCGGATCACCCCGGGAGCTCCGTTGGTACCGACATTGAAAGCGTACAAGAAATTACCGGTCAAATCGAGGCCTTCGCCCGCATCAGCGCCGGTCAATACCCGGGCGTGACTGCTGAGCAAGGGAAACAGGTTGGCATTGGACGGACTGGTGCCATTGGCAATTTCCACACCATCATCGTATTCGTCGCCGTCGGAATCGCGGTTCACCGGATTGGTGCGGTGGGTATTCAGCTCGTCTCCATCGGCAAGGCCATCGAAATCAGTATCGACCGACAGCGGATTCGTCCGGTGGGTATTAATTTCCGCATCGTCGCGCAAGCCGTCACCGTCGGTGTCCTGCACTTTCGGATTCGTGCCGTGGGTATTGACTTCCGCTCCGTCCGTCAGGGTATCGCCATCGGTGTCCGGCCCGATGGGGTTGGTGCCCAAGCTAAATTCCGGCCCGTTGAGCAGGCCGTCACTATCGGCATCGGTGGTGGCTGTCTGCGAGAGATTGCCAAAATTCGCCGTTTCCCAAGAGTCAGGTAGCCCGTCAGCATCGGAGTCTGGGACCACGCGCTCGACAATCAATCCTTGCCAGATCGGATTGCGATCGGCGCCGTCGTTTTCGCCGCC
>JALRGB010000355.1 GCA_023253575.1 Verrucomicrobiales bacterium | reverse complement strand
GCATTTGAAACGCGCATGGAACCCACGCTACGAAGCCCTATGCCGCGCCATCGAACAGCACGAAGCGTTCAAGCGCGAGGTGAGCGATGAGATAGCGAAGCTAGGTTGTTGGCCGGATACGGTAAACCTACAACGCTTCATCCTACCGAAGTCTGCCGATCCGCTGGTTGAGGCGTGGCTTGATGCGTTTCCGGGAAACCACCGCGAAGACAGCGTCGAGGAGTGTGAGAAAATCCGCGCTGCCACCGGTCACCTCAAGGGGGTCCGCATCGCCGTGATGGGCTGCATCGTCAATGGACCCGGCGAAATGGCCGATGCCGATTTCGGCTACGTCGGCGGAGCCCCAGGAAAAATCAATTTGTACATTGGGAAAGAGGCGGTGAAATTCAACATTCCCGAAGCAGAAGCTGTCTCACGCTTGGTCGACCTTATCAAAGATCACGGCCGGTGGTTCGATCCTCCCACCCCGACCGCCGCCCCCGCCCTTGCAGGATAACCCAAGCCGCCCCGCATGGTCCGCCGTCCCACATCCCGCCAGCGCTCGCGCCGCTCCCCCGTCCTCGCCCGCTTGCAAGAGAGCCCACTCTCCGGCCTCCCAACCGCAAGCTCGCCGCCCCCAGCCAGCCCATGGATCGACTCTCTCCCCGAACATGAACCCGGCGACCTAACCTACGATCAAATCCCTCTCCCACCCGCGCCCGCGCCGGCGCCGGCGCCCCCCCTACTCGCCCCCGCAAGGCCCACCAACCCCTCAGCCAGTCACGCGCCCACCGGCTGGGAATGGTTCGCCCAATGGCACTTCCCCACCCAGCTCTTCATCTTTTCATGCCTGCTCGCCACCGGCATGTGGTGGCTAGACCGCACTCCCCCCCCCGCGGCCGCCGCCGAACCAGCCGCCCCCACCCGGACCACCACGCCCCGCCGTCCATCAATCAATCCCGAAATGTTCGACTGGCTCAACCGCCTGCGCGAAACCCAAGTCGTCACCGATCAGCTCGAAGCCGAATTCACCGAAGCCCAACAATTCTATCGCGAATACGCCCTCGACGAATTCCTTCTCTTCGATCCCTGGTCGCTCGCCACCGACGAGGTCGTGACCCTGACCCATTTTTGCGACCACGGATTCTTCACCGTCGAACGCCAAATCCTCGTCAAAATCCTCGAACGTAAACTCCTCCAGCAACCGGAAACCACCATCCCCTCAGGTGGAGGAGCCAGCGCACGCCTCGCCGCAGCCGCCATCAACCGCGAAACGCGGCTCACCACTCTGCGCGAAGCCGCCGAAATGTACCGCACCGGCCGCTCCGCTGAAATCATGGTTCCTAAATCTGTCACCCCAGAGGAAGATCAAGCACAACGCGCCCGACTTGTCGATAAACTCGTCGCCGCCCGCCGCGAACGAGACCGCCTCGATTCCGAAATCGACCGTCTCAACGCCCTCTTGCACTGAAATCCGCCCCGCGGATGACCCACGAGTTGATCCTACGCAGATCATAACACGTCGTGGGGCCTCCGCCGTCAGCAGCAGCCCTGACGACTGGCGACCGCCCCCTCAAGCAAAAACCTCGACCTGTGGGTACAAATCACGCAGGCATTTGGCGCACGCCGCACTGAGGATGCCTTGCATGTCTTCCTCAATCTGGTCGGGCGTGCGACCGCTCTTCGCATCGCCAGCCTCCTTCCACAAGTGCTCCAGTCGCTCCTGCTCCATGGCGACTGCTCCCTGCACGACCTCCCGCCAATGAGCCGGATGCTCGCCATCTTCCCACTCGCCGCGGCCCCGCCCGAAATGAGCGACCGCCAAATAACACAGGAGGACAATTTGCACCTGCTCGGTGTAATGGGCCAAACTCCACCTCACTTCATTGCCAGCCTTGCCGCGCACCAGATTGTAGGTCCGGGCCAGCATATACCCGCCCACCCCTCCGCTGATCGCCCCCAGCACCGTACCGGTAAAGACCGTGGTTCCATGCGACAGAATATCCACAATCACACCACTAGTCAGGCCCGTGGCCAATCCGCCAATCGCCGTCCACAGCGATTCGTTGACTTTCTTCACGTCGCCAAGCAAGTCCCGTGCGTTCTGCCCCAATGGCTTGGATGAATGTCCTTCCAGCCCGAACAATTTGATCAGCTCGTCCGTAATCTCCAGAGTGCGCGCCGCCAGACGCTCCGAAAGCTCACCACGGGCTTCTGTCATCTCCGTGTCAATCTCGCCCCGCTTAAAACCGATTTTTTGCAGCAATGATTCATTGCTGACTTTTACCACATCCAGCAACGAGCCGGTCAGAGCCCGCGCCATCACTCCCACCGCCTCCCGGTGGACATCCAGATTCTTCTCGCGCCACGCCGTGCGCAGGAGCCGAAACGTTTCTTTTTTCTCCACCGGAGCCGCCGGAGCCAGTGCCTCCAACAACTCGCCCTCCTGTACCCAGCAGCGCGCAAAAGCATCGAGATTTAACGCCCGCTTCACCACCGGAAACCGCTTCAATTGCTGCGACCAAACGACTTCTTCCGCCATCTCTTCCTCCGGCGCCCGCGGCGCCCCCGTCTGGTTCAAAAGCAATACCACCGGCTTGCCAATCCATGAGAGAATCTCCATCTCCATGTCCACATACGGCATGTCATCCGGTCGCTGCGAGGCATCCACCAAATATAAAACAATATCCGCCTCCTCCCGTACATTCTTGACCGCCTGCTGGCTGCACCACAACGGCCGGTTCACATACCGATCCCACATCTGCACCATCACCCAGCGAATCGGCTGGTCACTCTGCCGGAGCCGACGCAACAACCGCGCCGTATCCCCAAAACCCGGCGTGTCCCACAACAATAAACGACGCCCCTGCGTCGCTACCATCACGTGCGCCTCACTCAAATCAGTCACATGCGGCCGGTCGGAAGCTTCCCCGACATCCCGCCGCAACAACGTGCGCGCAAGCGTGGTCTTCCCCACATTCGTGTGAGAAATCAAACTAAGCGTCAACGTGGAAAAATCAGGCATCAGCAAAAACAGGGTGAAACAACCAGTGCATTCAGGTCAGACATGACAAATCAGGACCCTATCGCGCCGATTTCAACTGTCGACCCACGCCTCCGTTCACCACGATGATTTCAGTTTCGCGATGGCTCATTTTCGCTTTCGCTGCCGCTCCCATTACGAGACGTCCATCCCGCTCCCCCACCACATCTCATCCACACCGCTATGCCGCCGTCCGATCGTCTTTCACCCGAAGAAACCCGCCGATACGCCCGCCACCTCTCCCTGCCAGGGTTCGGGATCAACGGCCAATCACGCCTGAAAAATGGCAGCGTCCTCTGCGTCGGAGTCGGGGGCCTAGGGTCACCCGCCCTCATGTACCTCGCCGCCGCCGGCGTCGGTCGCATCGGCCTCGTCGACCCCGATGTCGTTGACGAAAGCAACTTGCAACGACAGATTCTATTTAGCACCAACGATATAGGTCGCCCGAAATGCGAAGCCGCCGCCGATCGACTCCGTCACCTGAATCCACATCTAAACATCGAACTCCACCCCGTGCGCCTGACCCGCGACAACGCCGAGTCACTCGTCAGCCAGTACGATATCGTGCTCGATGGCACCGATAATTTTCCCACCCGCTACCTCTGTAATGACGTAGCTGTGCGCCTGCAAAAACCCAACGTACACGGGGCCATCCACCGCTTTGAAGGCCAGATCAGCGTGTTCGCCCCCCATCTTGGCGGTCCCTGTTATCGCTGCCTCTTTCCCGAACCCCCGCCTCCCGGCAGCGTGCCATCCTGCGCCGAAGGCGGGGTCCTCGGCATCCTACCCGGCCTCGTCGGTACCCTGCAAGCCACCGAAGCCATCAAATTATTGGCCGGACTTGGCACCCCGTTGATCGGCCGACTGCTGCACGTCGACGCCCTTTCCATGCGCCACCGCGAAATCAAGCTCCGCCCGGATCCCGCTTGCGCCTTGTGCGGCCACACCCCCACACTCACCGCCCTGCCCGATTACCCGCTGACCTGCGAGGCTCCCCCCGCCAGCCTGCCATCTATCACCCCCGATGAATTCGCTGCCCTGCGGGCCGCCGGCACCGGCTTTACCCTGCTCGATGTACGCGAATCCGAAGAAGTCGCCGTCGCCCGATTCCCCGACTCCTGCCACATCCCCCTCGGCCAACTCATCGCGCGCCATCACGAAATCCCCGCCAACCCTCGCCCCCTCATCATCCACTGCAAAGCCGGCAGCCGGAGCGCTCAAGCCCTGCAATGGCTCACCCAACACCACCTAGCCAGTGACGCCGTTCACCTAGCCGGCGGCCTCGACGCTTGGCTAGCCATCTACCCGCTTCCTGAATAAAAAACACTCACATAAAGAACAGCCACTTTAAAAGACAGCGCATGCCGCCACGGTTTTGATCAATCCCCCGTAAGCCGCAACTCTCAAGACACGGATCCGAAACGGCCACGCGGCGGCTGCGCCGCCGCCGCTGTAGCCGGGTACGGTGGCGCCGGTTTCCATCATTGGCCGACAGGCCACATCCTTCAAGACACGTACGCGAATCCACCCACAAGGCGGCGCCGCCGCCACTGTAGCTGGGGACGTTGGCCCCGGATTTCACACTTGGCCGACAGGCCACATCCTTCGAGACACGTACGCGAATCCACCAACAAGGCGGCTCCGCCGCTACTGTAGCTGGGGACGTTGGCCCCGGATTTCACACTTGGCCGACAGGCCACATCCTTCGAGAGACGTACACGAAACCGCTTTTTTGCCGCCGGTCCCCTGCCAAAAAATCGTTCGGTGAGACGTTCGGCGCCACGACCGGGGTC
>JALRGB010000353.1 GCA_023253575.1 Verrucomicrobiales bacterium | reverse complement strand
CCAATGGAACGCGATGCCCCGTCAGGGCATGGGAACGCAAACGTGGGGCGCTTGGCCCCGTTACCGCCATCCGATGATTAGACCGACAAGGGCGGCCACCGCCACGGCCCCGCCAGCGGCGCCTATGATGAGTGGCCGCTGGGCCGGTGTCGCTGCTTTGTAGCAGCGGACAATGAAGGCGGCGGAAAAGAGAGAAATGACCGAAAAACCAACGATGGGCGCGAAGTTCATGGGTGGGCGAGACGTGCTCCGCGCATTCTGTGCGGTTGTTCTGAACTCACCTAAACGGTGAGGATTTCTTTTTCCTTATGGGCTGTGTGCTGATCGACCTCTTTCACGGACCCGTCGGTGGCGGTTTGGATGTCTTTTTCGACGCGTTTGAGGTCATCTTCGGTCATGGTCCCGGCTTTTTCTGAGGCTTTGGCGGTTTCCATGCCTTCGCGGCGGGCGGCGCGCACGCGCACTTTCCCTTCTTCGGCCATTTGTTTGATCAATTTGACCATGTCTTTACGGCGTTCCGCGGAGAGTTCGGGGACTGGGATGCGGAGGCGTTTGCCATCGGCGATGGGGTTGAGGCCGAGGTTTGACTCGCGCAGCCCGCGTTCGACGTCTTGCAGGGTGCTATGGTCGTGGGGTTGCACGTAGATGGTGCGTGAATCCGGCGTCGAAATGGCGGCAAGCTGTTTCAGCTTCATGTGGGTACCGCCGTAGATACTCACGGAGATATTGACGCTTTCGACGAGGGCGGGTGACACTTTGCCGGTGCGCACGCCATTGAATTCGTGGAGGACGAATTCGACGGCTTTTCTCATATTTTCCTGAGTGGAGGCGAGGATGGTTTTTGGGTCCATGGCGGGGGGTGTGGGTCGTGGGATGCGATGGGGCGGGCGGGCGAGTGGGCCCGGGCCCGGTGTGAATCAGGCGGAGACGAAGGTGCCGATGGGGTCACCGAGCAGGGCGCGGCGCACATTACCAGCGGGGCCCATGTCAAAAACGATGATCGGTTTGTTATTTTCCTCGCAGAGGCTGAAGGCGGTGGCGTCCATGACCTTGAGCTGACGCTGGAGGCATTCTTGGAACGTAATGCGCTCGAAGCGGGTCGCATCTGGATTTTTGATAGGATCGGCGTCGTAGATGCCGTCGACCTTGGTCGCTTTGAGGATGACATCGGCACCGATCTCACTTCCGCGCAGGGCGGCGGTGGTATCGGTGGAGAAAAACGGATTGCCGGTGCCGGCGGCGAAGATGATGACGCGTCCTTGTTCCATGTGGCGGACGGCTTTGCGCCGGATGAATGGTTCGGCCACGTTGTCCATGCGGATGGCGCTGAGCACGCGGGTTGGCACTTGGTGGGCCTCGAGCATTGATTGCAGGGCCAGCGAGTTCATGACGGTGGCCAGCATGCCCATGTAGTCGGCGGTGGCGCGATCCATGCCCCGGTTTTGGGCGGTGATGCCGCGCCAGAAGTTGCCGCCGCCGACGACGATGGCGATTTGCACACCTTTCGTCCAAGCATCGCGGATTTGCACAGCAATGCCCTCGACGATTTCAGGCGAGATGTTGTCTTGGCTGCCAGATTCACGCAGCGCTTCGCCGCTCAATTTAAGAACGACGCGTTGAAATTTCCGACCGGGTTGGGATTCGCTCATGCGAAGAGTGGATAAACACCACGCCTTGCTCTCGCGCAAAGAAGAAAGTGGATTCGCTGGAATCCGGGAGCGGATGGGCGGTTGATTTGTGGTCACCGGCGGTCGGCTGAAGCTGGGATTTTTGGGTTTTCTCGGACCTTCGTGGGATGATAACCGGTTGCAGAGAGGGTTTTTGGGCCAAGGTGTGGGATGGTCTTGGTGGCCGTTTAATCATGAAGACGATGTTTTTTCTCGCGATTTTCGGGGTGGTCTGGGGCCAGTTGGTGGCGGCCCCTGACGCGGGGCGGGCGGCGGCTTCGATCGAGTCTGTTTTGGCCCATGATCCTGAGGATCAAACGATTTGGCCGAACCAAACGAGTCGCGCCAATGGCGACCGCTGGCTAGTGGAGAACCATGACCGGATCCGGCAGATGCGACCTCGCGTTTTACTGGTCAATTTCTCCAACGAGCATGATGAGGCGCATCTTGAGCAGTTGGTGACGCGGTTGCGGGTGGCGGTGGCCGAATCCAGTCGTTATCATGGATATGCGAATGCGGAGGCGCCGGTGTTTTTGCAGTATGAAATTTTCAAGATTGATTCGTACGTCTGCACTGGGGGCAACGCGCATTTCCCCCCCAATGGGCGCCGTCATTACGATCTGGACAACACGGCCCCGGTGCTTTCCACGATTGAGGACTGGCGCATCGGCAGCGGGCCGGAGGGGCGGGATGTGGCCAAACCGTTTACCAATGCCGCCTTCAGTCAGTATCGTGAGATGGCACCGGACTGCATGGGGCCATGGCTGGTGTACTGGCGGCAGAACATGCCCGGCCTCGACAACCGGCAGAAAGACGCTGACGGCCGGCCGATGAAAAACTGGTGGCCCTTTTTGTTTTATTAGGGATTCGCTTGGTCTTTGGCCACCCGGGCTACTTCCAGCGCGTAGGTGAGGAATGGCGTGTAGAGCTCAGGTTCTAGCAGGAATGAATCATGGCCTTTGTCGCTGTGGACGGTGTGGTAATGGACCGCGACGCGCGCCTCGCGGAGGCGTTTGACCAAGGCCGCCTGCTCTTCCGGATAGAAGCAGAAATCACTATCGATGCTGAAAATAAGGAATTGTTGCCCATGTTCCTTGCAGGGAGTGAGCAACTCCTTCCAACTGTCCACCCCAGCGTCGCGCAACGGATGGAAACTCGACCACATCTCGCAGAACCGTAGATAGGAATTGGCATCAAATCGGCTGACGAATTTTTTCCCTTGATAGAGCATGTAGCTTTCGACCTGATCGCGCAGCCGGTACCATGACAGTTGGTCCTCAGGTTGTTTCACATCACCGGTGGCGCGGTCTTCGATGGTGTCGAGGTGCACGAAGGTTTTGTGGGAAATCATGCGGGCGAGGGCCAGGCCGTAGGTAGGCGGTTCTCCGGCGTAATAATCACCGCCGAAAAAGTGAGGATCGTTTTCGATGGCGAGGATTTGTTCGAAGAGGGCGAGACGGTTGAGCACGGTGGTGGTGCCGCCGCTGGCGATGGGGATGACGAGCCGGACGCGGTCCGGGTGGAGGGTGGCGAAAGTCAGCGCCATGAGGCCGCCGATGCTCGGGCCCACGACCGCGTGTAATTTTTTGATGCCGAGGGAGTCGAGGAGGAGGACTTGGGAGCGTACGACATCATTGACTGAAAGGTGTGGAAACTGTGATCCCCATGGCTGGCTGGTGGCGGGATTGATAGACGACGGACCGGTTGAGCCGTAGCAGCCGCCGAGGTAATTAGCGCAGATGACGCAATATTTCTGGGTATCGAGCGGTCGACCGGGGCCGATAAAGTCATTCCACCAGCCATCGCGCACGTCTTCGGTCCAGCGATCACCGACGCCGGGCACGGCTTCGCATCGGCCGGCGGCGTGGGCGGTGCCGCTGAGGGCGTGAAAGAGGAGGATGACGTTGGAGGCGTCGGCGTTCAGCTCGCCGTATGATTCGTAGGCCAGAGTGAAACCGGGCAGCGACTCACCGCTCTGGGTGCGGAAAGTCTCGGGGTGGTGAAAGAACTGGGCGGACGTGATCATGAATGAGGTCTAAGGCGGAAGGGCCAAGGTGAAAGCAAGAACGAGGGTGCAAGTTCAAATGCGAGCGGGCGCGGCGGAAGCGCGGTGAGGATTTGCCTTCCCATTGTCCATCTTTCCTTCATGGTGACAGGTCGTTTCCTCGATTTTTTATTCATGCCTGTGGTGGCCAGTTATTGTGCGGACTTTCTTAAGGCCGACATGCAACACATTTACCGCCAGCTCAGTGATTTGAGCCGGTGGGATGCTCGGGTCATGACGCATCGGCGGGATCAGGCTGAGCTTTTCCCCTGGCCGGAGAAGAAGCTGCGGGTATTGCCGAAGTCAGTCTGGCGTTGGCCGCGTCGGCTCTGGCACCGGTCGGTGATGGGGCGGCCCCATCTTCCCCCGACGCTGGGCGAGGTGAAGGAATTTTTATATCAGGTACGGCGTTTTGAGGCGCAGGTGTTGCATATTTATTTCGGGCATCAGGCGGTGCGTTGGCTGGGGGTATTGCAGACGTGTCCGGTTCCGGTGGTGGTGAGTTTTCACGGGGCGGATGTTGGGGTGGGGGTCGAGCGGGCGGCTTTGCGCGAGGTTTTTCGTCATGCGGCATTGGTGTTGGCCCGGTCGGAGGCGCTGCTGGAGGATTTGGAGGTCGCGGGGTGTCCGCGCGGAAAACTGCGGTTGCAACGAACCGGCGTGCCGCTGGAATTTTGGTCTCCTCCAGCGGTGCCTCGGCTGCTGCCCCCCGCGGAAGAAGGCTGGCGCTTCGTGCAGACCTGCCGCTTCGTGGAAAAAAAAGGCCTGATGACAACCGTGCGCGCGTTTGCCGAAATCAGTCGGTCGTTTCCCGGCGCCGAATTGATTCTGATTGGCGACGGGCCGCTGGCCTCCCCGCTGCAGGCGCTGGCCCGGTCGCTGGGCGTGGCTGACCGGGTCCGATTTCCCGGGTTTCTGGCGCCGGAGGCGGTGCGGGACATCCTGCAGTCGGCCCATGTGTTTTTCCACCCGAGCGAGACGCCCCCTGATGGCAACCGCGAAGGGGTACCTAACAGCCTGCTCGAAGCGATGGCAACCGGCCTGCCGGTGCTGGCCACGCGGCATGGCGGCATCCCGGAAGCCGTCACTGATGGCGTGAGCGGGTACTTGGTCGCTGAGCGCGATGCCCCGGCGTTGGCGGCCGCCGCTCTCGCGCTGCTGCGCGAGCCCGCGCAGCTGGCTGCCATGGGCTCGGCGGCCCGGTCCGCGGTCATGTCCACCTTCGAACGCCGGGCCCAAACGGCCGTCCTTGAAGCCTGCTACGACGAGGCCGCCGCTTGCTCCAGCCAGTCGAATACCGCCTCCTGCACGACATAAACCGGCGTGAAATGCCCCTCGCCCGGCACCAAGTGAAAGACCGCTTCCGGAATGCGCCGGGCCAGTTTTTCCGCCAGTGACGGGTGGAAAAATGGATCTCGAGAGCCATGCCAGAAAGCGACTGGCAGCGCGATTTCTTCCGGTCGGAACCCCCAAGCGTGCAGATAAAGCCGTCCTTCATTCAAGACCCCGGTCCCGCCCCCGCGCCATGCCTCCAGACCGGCCGTCAACGTTATCGTGGACGCCTGCGACGCGAGAAAAGCCTCGTCCGGGGAATACCCAAAAGTCATCAACAGGCGCCGCATCCACGGGACGTCCGCCCGCCGCAGCACCTGCGCCACGCAGAGGAACCCCCAGCGCATCAGCGGAGCCGCTGAACGCTCGATGGCAGCGAGTATGCGAAATTCTTTGAGGATTAATGCGTGATCGGCCGGGTCGTCCAGCGGTGGCGCCCCGCTGATGACCGCTACCGCCGAAACCCGGGACGGCCGGTGGACCGCGCTCGCCAAGGCATAGGGTCCACCCCCGGAAAGCCCGATAACCGGACATTGTGAGATCCCGCGCTCATCCAAAAACCTCTCCAAAACCGCCGGCCATTCGTTGAATGACCAGTTTGGCCAGGAGGGCGATCGGCCGATCCCGGGACGGTCCGGCGTCAGAACCCTCCACCCGCGTCGGCGCGCCGTCTCCTCCCAGACCCGGCCCATCAGCCGCGAAGAGGGCCAGCCATGCAGAAAAATGACCGGCCGCCCATCGGCCGCCCCGTATTCTGTCCACGCCAGAAATGACGACGTGGAGGCCTCCGCTGGGCGGGTCCCGCTCTGGTGGTCAACCGAATCCATGAATGAGGGGGGCCTGGGGTAACGGCGATAAATGGGGCCCGCGCCCGGACCCGTTTGCCAGAAGCGGCCACCGACCGAGGTCGCTGGCCGCTGACGTTGGAGCGGACGCGACCGCCGGAGCGGACGCGATCAGTGGAGGCAGCCTTGTTATAGGGCGGTGGGCACGCCGGCTTTGGCGGCGGCTTTGACGCCGATTGGTTCGGTAATGATGTCTTTGTAGGTCATGCCGCCTGGAATCATGGGCAGAACATGCTCCGTGTAGGGCACCATCACGTCGAGCACGTACGGTTCCTTGGAGGCCAGCATCCTTTTGACTCAAAATCTCTGAAGCACGGTCGGGATCAAATTCCATGGATGGAGATTGATACCTTCCATGCAATTTACAAAATCCGCGCTGTGGCATCCCCCCTTCCCGCAATACTCAAACAAGGTGAGGGGGTTAA
>JALRGB010000255.1 GCA_023253575.1 Verrucomicrobiales bacterium | reverse complement strand
TTTCGCAACCAAGGACTCGATGACCGGCTGACCGGCGTCGAGCCGGCCCGCGTCATTCAGGAAATGATTTGATCCCCGTGACCGGACCGCCACGGTTGTTTTTCTTTTTCAGCATCGTCCATCCACTCCACCCCCGACATTTTGTTTTATGATTTCGAACTCTAGCCGCCGCCGATTTCTTGCCACTGCCGCCCTGAGCGCCGCTGCGCCGCTTGTTTTGCCGGGGCGGGTGTGGGCGGCGGAGACGGCGCCCTCGAAACGCATTACGATGGGATTCATTGGCATGGGCACGCAGGGGCGCGGGCTGCTGGGTGGATTTCTCGGCCAGCCGGGAGTGCAGGTGGTCGCTGTGTGTGATGTCGACACCAATCGCCGCGAGGCTGCGCGCCAGACGGTGGAGGGCGCCTATGCCCAAGAAAAGCCTGCGGGCTGGAAAGGATGTGAGGCGTACAACGCGCACGAGGAGTTGCTGGCGCGGACGGACATCGACGCCGTCTGCATCGCTACGCCGGATCACTGGCATGCCATCATCACGGTGGCAGCCCTCAAGGCTGGCAAAGACGTATATTGTGAAAAACCGCTGACGCACAACATCGAGGAATCGATCGCCGTCATGAAGGCTGTGGACGCGCACCAGCGTGTCCTGCAAACTGGATCGATGCAGCGGTCGATGGCGGAATTCCGCGTGGCTAGCGAGCTGGTGCTGAATGGTGTGCTTGGAAAAATCAGCCATGTCCATGTGAGTTTCAGCGGTCCTGGCCGTCCCAACGACCTACCTGCGGAGGCGGCGGAACCCGGGCTGGATTGGGACCGTTGGCTCGGGCCGGCGCCGTTGGCGCCGTACAACTCCGCGCTTTCGCCCCGTGGCGTGCACGGTCACTATCCCGCTTGGCGCGAGTATTCCGAATACGGTGGAGGCGGCGTGGTTGACTTTGGCGCTCATCATCTGGACATCGCCCAGTGGGGGATGGGTATGGATGGTAACGGCCCAGTGGCGATCCAACCGCCTCCGGGTGCGCGCGAGGCGTTTGCTGCCAAAAAAACCAATGATTTACGCGGCTGTGAACTGACCTACGCGAGTGGCATTATCGTCAAACAAGTCAACGGTTACGGCGTAGAATTCTTCGGGAGTGACGGCGTTGTTCGTGTCGATCGCGGTCGATTTGAACTCACCTTGAACAAAAAAGTCATCGCTCAAAAATCCAGTGATGCTGACCGTGTCAGCGTGGAAAGCCAGTATTTGAAGGCGGAGAAGGAACTGTTGGGGGAGGCTAAAATCCGCCTGCATCGGAGCAGCAATCATCTGGCGGATTTTCTTGACAGCGTGCGTTCCCGCCAGAAGCCGGTGGCCAGCGAGATGGCTGGCGGCAGCACGGCCATTGCCTGCCATCTCATTGGTATTGCCGGTCGCACGGCGACAGCTTTCCAATGGGATCCGCTGCAACACCGGATCACCGGTGGAGCGGTTGATCCGATGGAACTGACCCGTGAGTATCGCGGCGCTTACCGGCTTTGAAATCATCGAGCTGGGCTCCGGCCATGGCAGGCAGTTTCCTGATGGTTCTTATCCGCTCCTCATGATTCGCCGATGCCATGGCGCTGGCTCTATGGTTTTTTTTAGGAGGTGACTGGGTTCGTCATTGTTGTCGGAGGAAGTGACGAGAGTGGCCGACGAGGACGTCGGCGTTCCCGGGGGGGCGGGCTTTTTTATCCGCACGACCGGCATCCTTTGGAGGGTCGGGCGGCGGGCCAGTATGCCGTGACTTTGCGCCGGAGGAATTCGGTGCT
>JALRGB010000224.1 GCA_023253575.1 Verrucomicrobiales bacterium | reverse complement strand
GTTTCCAGCAGAACAGCCGGCTCCTGTTGGTGCTTTCGCTGGTAGGGCTGCACCTCGGCCTGATGAAGGTGCTGCTTCTCGTGGTGGATGATTATTTTCTAGCTGGGCATTACCGCCTGCTGCTGATGCCACATGCGCTGGCCCCATTGGCTCTGACTATCTTGCTAGGACGCGGCCATGGGATTTTTGCGACAATTTTTGTCGCGTTGTGGGGGACGCTGATGCTTCCGGAGACGTCGATGCTTTCTTGGCTGGTGAGCAGTTTGAGCACCGGACTGGTGGCGGTGGCGGCCGGCCGCCGCGCGCGGCGCCGCCAGCATGTGCTTCGCGCCGGTCTGCTGGTCGGTCTCACCGCATTTGCCCTAGCCACACTCTTTGGCCATTTTGCCAGCCTCGAGGGGTTCCAGTGGTTAAGTCGGGGCTCATGGCAGGGGCTGGTCGCTGAGGCGGCTTTTCTCATTGGCCTGAGCGTGGCCACCGCCATGGTCGTCAGCAGTTTACTCCCACTACTCGAAGCCACCTTCAGGGTCACGACGGCTGGCTCATGGATTGAATTGGGCGATTTAAACCACCCACTGCTCCGGCGTTTGACCATCGAAGCCCCCGGCACCTACCATCACAGCCTGATGGTGGCCAACTTGGCCGAAACTGCCGCCGACGTCATCGGAGCCGATGGCCTGCGCACCCGCGTCTGCGCCTACTTCCACGACATCGGAAAACTGAATAATCCGGAATACTTCATCGAAAACCAGCCGCACGACCACAATCCGCATGATGCCATGACGCCGTCCATGAGCGCACTGGTCGTCATTTCCCACGTCAAAGACGGGGTGGATCTGGCTCTGCGCCACAAACTCAATCGAGAAGTAATCGATGTGATCGAACAACACCACGGCACCTCCCTCGCCCGGTTCTTTTATCAACGAGCCATAGCCAAAAGAGACCACTGGCGCGCCCTGGCCGACGAGGACAAAGCCCACGAAACCGATGTGCCAGAAGTCGAAGAAAGTACTTTCCGATACCCAGGCCCCCTGCCCCAAACCCGCGAAGCCGGCCTCATCTCGCTAGCCGATGCCATCGAAAGCGCCTCCCGCTCGCTGGAAAAACCCACCCCCGCCCGCATCGAAAATTTGGTCTCGGAAATCGTCGACAGCCGTCTCCTCGATGGCCAGCTGGACGAATGCCCGCTGACTCTGGGCGAGCTGGGACTGGTCAAAGAAAGCTTTACCACCACCCTGCGCTCCATGCTCCACAAACGTGTGAGCTACAGCAAAGCCGAACCCCCTCCCGGAGCCAGCGACGAGAAGACGGGCCCAACCGGACCCAAAACAGCCACCCCCTCGTCGCGGACAAATGGCGGACGTCCGACTCGATTTGAAGTCATCCGCGGCGGTGAGGGCGGCGGGGGAGGGCGCGCCGCTTGATGTCCCAGGCATCCGAATCGCCGTCCGAAGAGTGGTCCCCGCCGTTAGGCAGTCAGGGTCGCCCGGAATTAAGCCTTCACGACCACGGTGAAAACGGGCTGACTGAGGCTAGTGACCTCGACGTTCTGCACCGGCTTCTGGATGTGGCATGGCCCCACATCCTC
>JALRGB010000513.1 GCA_023253575.1 Verrucomicrobiales bacterium | reverse complement strand
CAGATGCTCGACAAGCGCCACATTCAACGCCCGCTTTTCATCCATCCCAGGCGACCGCGCCCGCACGGCCGCTAGCCACTCCGGCGGCGGCTCAATCGGAAAATGCGGCGCCGTAAACGCCAAATACAAAAAAAACGGCCTTCCTTCATCCTCCGCACTCTCCCGCAACCACTGACAAGCCCAGTCACTGAAAATATCCGTGGAATGGCCCTGCGGCGTGACCACCTCAGCATCGCGCCTCATGTAATTGATCCCATGCCGAAGATGTCCCGTATGGCTGTCCATCATGTCGCCCAAAAACCCATGGAAAAAATCGAACCCGCGGTCATTCGGCCGGTTAGGCGCTTCGAGACCCAGATGCCATTTTCCAACTAGCCCGGTCCGATAACCGCCTCGCCGCAGTTCATCTGCCAAGGTGGGGACCGCCGGATCCAGATACCCCCAAGAATCCGCAGGCAATGTGCGAATCACTCCGGGCACACCCACCCGGTCGGGATGACGCCCAGTCAGTAAAGCCGCGCGCGAAGGTGAACATACCGTACTATTCGATCGCATCGCTCGAAATGTCATACCTCCCGCCGCCAGTTGATCGAGATGCGGCGAACGCACATCCGACGCCCCATAGGTCGAGACATCGCCATACCCATGATCGTCCGTGACAATCAAGACGAAATTGGGGCGCGGCGGCGTGATGGCGGCCCACGCGGAGCCAGCCCAGTAGGCCAAGACGAGGACGAGGCCGCGGATCATAACGGCAGGACTCATGGCAGGCGCGGGATGAGCGGCAATCCTCCAACCGCCGCAACCGGGTACAACGCGCGGTGCGACTCCAGACTTTCCTTCAGCCCCGCCATCAGACGGCGCAATTCGTCCGGACGGGAAGCCGCCAGATTGGTTGATTCAAAGGGATCATCTTTCAGATGGAAAAGTTCATAATGCGAGCCGCCGGAGACATTCGAAGGAACATAATGATAAACCACCTTCCACGGACCATCGCGATAACTGGTGAAGTAGTTGCTGCGATGCGGAGCGTGCGGGTAGTGCATGAGAAATTTTTCGTGGCGCCCAGGATCAGGTTGGCCGGTCAGCAGGGTGTCGAGAACGAGTCCATCGACGGGGTGTCCTTCCGGCACTTTATTTCCTGTGAGTTGCAGGAGGGTCGGCAGGATATCGATCACGGCCGCCTGTTGCGACTGGATGGCCCCGGCTGTGATAGGAAGGCGTTTTTGATGCGGATTCCCCTCCTGCGGCCGCGCCCACGCGGCGATGAATGGCACTCTCATGCCCCCTTCATAATGAGACCCTTTACGCCCTCGCAAGGGAGCGGCGCAGGCTACTTCGTGCGCGGATCCGAGCGGAGCGTCAGATCCATTGTCACCCAAAAAAATCACCAATGTATTGTCGGCGACTCCCAGAGTGTCCAGCTGGTCCAGCAGGTCGCCAAGCGAGGCGTCCATGCCTTCAATCAACGAAGCAAAGGCCCGGGCCGGCGCGGGCTTATCTGATCCGGCATAATGACCGGCGAAGCGCGGGTCGGAATCGAAGGGAGCGTGAACGGCATAATGAGCGCAGTGGAGAAAAAACGGACGCTTTTCCTTCACCGCGGTCGCCATCTGCACGGCGGCTTCCCGCGTGAGTGCTTCGGTGAGGAAGATTTCGGTACCATGATACGCGGACAAATGCGGCACGGCATGGCGACCTTGACCGGTCGTCTGGCCGAAGTTTTTCGACCCCTGATAACTACCGGGCTGACCGATGGAACATCCGCCTACATTGATATCGAAGCCGAGGTTCTGCGGATTCTCCCCCTCTGACCCGCGCGGGCCAAAGTGTCCTTTTCCGACATGAATCGTCCGGTAACCAGCGCGCTGTAGCAGTCGGGGTAGAGTGATGTCGCGGGTGTGGAGCCCCTGCCAGTTCCACGACGGCGGACCGAGCGGCCCTGCATTATTCTGATCTGGATTGATCCAGTTGGTAGTGCCATGGCGCGCCGCATTCTGCCCGGTCAGCAGCGAGATCCGACTGGGCGAACACACGCTCATCGCGCAAAAATTATTGAATCTCACGCCACGGGCCGCCAGCCGTTCCATCTGCGGCGTGCGGAAAAATTCATTCAGAGGATGGCGCACAGGCTTTCCATCTTCATCCGTCAGAAAGGGAACCGACGTATCCATGACGCCCATGTCATCGACCAGAAACACGATGATGTTGGGCGGTGGAAATACCTCATCCGCTACCGCTCGGCACACCGGTAAAACCACCAGACCCAGCAGGATGAGAATGGAGGAGAGGCGAGGAAGTCCGTGTCTTGACATGGCTCTATGAAAGCCAAAGTACTTCGACATGCCTGAAGTATTTGGATTCAATTGTTATTCTCCCCGAGAAATTGCTGAGCGGGTGGAAAATGTGGGGGTGACCAAGGCGCGCCTGCCGTTGATTTCGATGGTGGCGCTGGGCATTCTGGCCGGCGGGTTCATTGGATTGGGCGCGATGTTTTTCACCCTCGTGCAAAGCGATACGGGTCTGAGTTTTGCCGTGGCCCGGGTGCTGGGAGGGGTGGTTTTCTCCCTGGGGCTGATGCTGGTGGTGATTGCGGGCGCTGAATTATTTACGGGCAATAATCTTTTGGTGATGGCCTGGGTCTCGGGCCGGATCTCCTTGGTGCGGCTGCTGCTCAATCTCAGTGTTGTGTTTACCGCCAATCTGATTGGGGCGGCGGGACTAGCGCTGCTAGTGGCCATTTCGGGCCATGCCGCGATGAACCATGGCGCCGTCGGCGAGACAGCGGTCGCCCTCGCGGCCGCCAAATGCTCGCTACCATTCAGTGAAGCGTTCTTTAAGGCTGTGCTGGGCAATATCCTCGTTTGCCTCGCGGTCTGGCTGGCCATGGCCGGCCGCACCGTCACGGACAAAATGCTCGCTATCGTTTTTCCTGTTTCCGCCTTTGTCGCGTGCGGCTTCGAACATTGTATCGCCAACATGTACCTGATCCCACTCGGCATTTTTCTGCAAGACGGACTGCTCCCGCCCGCGGTCAGCAGCTTAGCCAGCCCCGATTGGTCAGGCTTCATCCGCAATCTGATTCCAGTCACCCTCGGAAATCTGACCGGCGGCGCCGGCATGGTCGGCCTCATCTACTGGATCATCTACCGCCGTAACCGGCTCGCCACCGGCAACCGCCAAGACGCATGAAAAAAACAGCCAGCCGACGGCCCGCAAGGAGCCACGGCCCCAGCCGCCACCTCACTTTGTCACCAGCAAAGCTATCGGTGACAAATTCGGCCACGGTACACCCGCAACTTTCTCATTCCAGAGACCGATGGATGACAATTTTTGATGGGCCTTTATTCAGATATAGCGATTTGGATGCATCCGAATCGTCCACAGGATCGATCACTTTGCTCACACTGAACTCTAAATTGCCCTTCACACGAAGGCTCCTCAACATCCCCTCCAAAACATGAAAACCGCCAAATCGTTCCTTCATTTTCTTGGTGGCCTTGGGGCCGCCGCTGTCAGCATGTTACTCATGCCATTTCCTATCATGGCGGAAGAAAAAATACTGGCCACCTTTGAATCAAAAGACTGCCTCGAGGCCTGGACTTCGGTAAATGACGGCGTCATGGGGGGGATTTCCAAGGGAGGTATTTCACGCACAGAACAAGGAACTCTGATTTTTAAGGGTGAACTCTCCCTCGAAAACAACGGCGGCTTTGCTTCCATCCGTATGAAGCCAACCGCACTGGATCTTTCCGGGATGGCCTCCCTCGTTGTGAAGGCCAAGGGCGACGGTCGCACCTACTGGCTCGAGCTGCGGGCCGCGAACCAGATGGCGGCAAGTTCCTATCGCGCCTACCTCCCCACCAAAGAGGGCGAGTGGCAAGAAATCAGTGTTCCACTGACCGATTTCAAACTGCAAGCCTTCGGTCGCGAACTTCCCAGCAAAGCCCTCGATGCCGCTGCAGTGGCCTCGGTCGGAATCACTCTTGCGGATAAAAAAGCTGGTCCATTTGAATTGGAAATCGAATCGATGAAAGCCTCCCCGGAGGAGGTGGTTGTCGAGACGGAATCTGCGGGGACTATCGTCGATGTTGCCAAAGCGGCCGGTGGATTCCAGACACTGGTAGCTGCGGTCACCGCTGCTGAGCTGGCGGGAGTCCTCTCAGGCGAGGGTCCTTTCACAGTGCTCGCACCGACAGATGAGGCGTTCGCCAAACTGCCCGCCGGCGCCGTCGATACCCTGCTCAAACCTGAGAACCGGGCCCAACTCGTAGACATCCTCAAGAACCACGTTATTGCCGGCAGTGTGACCTTAGCCAAAGCTCTCGAAATGCGCGAGGGGACAACCCTTCAGGGATCGAGCATTTCGATTAAGTTCAGCGACGGTCGCGTTCAAATTGGAAATGCGACGCTGGTCAAAGCTGATATCGCTGCCTCCAATGGAATCATCCACGTGATCGACCAAGTACTGCTGCCTTCCAAAGCAACTGCAGATCCGCTGACCCCCACCGGTCTTATCGAGCTGGCCATTAGCCGCGGAGTACCCCTCTTCAACAACGGCGATGTGGAGGCTTGTGCAGCGGTTTACGAAATCACCTGTGAGGCTCTTCGTTCAATGACGGATATTCCCGAAGCCGCCCGCAAAGAAATTGAGCGATCCCTGCAGTCCGCGAGATCCGAGAAATCCGATCGACAAACGGCTTGGATCCTGCGCAAAGCGATGGATGGCGCATGGGAGGCACTGAAGGAACCGAAGAAATAGAAATGTCTTCCCCCATTTCCGCGACTGCGAAAGCACCCATCACAGCCAACCGCTAAGACGCGTGAAAATTGGCCCAGCCGGCTGAGCGATCTCAATGCGCCACGGCCACAGCCGCCACTCACTCGCTAAAAAGCCATGAACTCCCAGTGCTACGCACGTACAAGCGGGGTCCAACCAGCGCTGGTGTGGCGGAAATCATCTCTCCGAGTTTCACTTGTCGCACCACACTGAAGGCCTCGCCGGCCCCGGCAATAGTGACGACTCCGCGCAACGAACAAAAACACACCTGCACACCATCAGTGATAGGCGAAGCAAAATAATCGCCGCCTCCATCCGCACCCAAACGTTCTCTTTCAAAAACGATCCGCCCGGTGTCCGCCTCCGTGGAAGTGACCATGCCGCCGTCTTGCACGACCACCAGCCGCCCGTCCAAGAGCACAGGAGAAGTGACTTTGGCCACGCCTTTCTGGTGCCGCCACTGCACATGCGTCCCCGTCACATCACCGGTCTGATCACCGGGATCACTCAAGGCGAAAACCCCGTACTCCGCGCGTCGCAAGTACGCGGCAGCTGTCCCCAGTTCTTCCGGCGTCACCGACCCATCACGATTGCGATCAACAAAATCAAAGCCGCCGTCTTTCTGCAGTGGGCCTGATTCAGACAGGATCAATTTGCCATCCCGATCGGCGTCACCGGCCCACAACAATTTTTCCATCTGCGGAGGCATCGCGCCTCCACCTCCCAGACTGCGCGACATAAAATAGACCGCCCCTTCTCCAATCACTGGCGTCGGACACACACTGACCGCCTCCAACCCGGCCACCGTCCAGCGCTCCGCTCCATCGGCCAAAGTGTATCCAGTAGCCTGCAAATTGCCCGAAACCACCAACTCGACCCGCGGGCCGCGCGACCAGACGACAGGCGTCGTATAATTGCTCACTGCCGACGGACGCGGTGTCTGCCAGAGCGTGCGGCCGTCGACCGGATCGACCGCCAGCAAAGACGACTGGCCGCCCTGCTGGTCAAGACACACGATCAGCCTACCATCGGCCAGCACCGGCGAGGTACCGCTGCCGTTGACCACAAAGGGAACGTCCAGCGGACGCCGCCACACCTCCCGGCCGTCCATGTCCCACGCCACCAACCCGAATGAGGGGAAATACCCGTAAACTCGCTCCCCATCGGTCGCCGGAGTAGCCGCCGCATGACTACTGGTCCGATGGATTTCCGTCGACAACGCCCCGGGGATTTCGGCTTGCCACCGCGACGCACCCGTCATGGCATCCAGACACCGCAACTGAATCCTCCCGTCCACCACCCCCGTCAAAAAAAGCCGCTGGCCCCACACCACGGGCGAGGAATGTCCCTCCGGCACAGCGACTTTCCACACCGCCTCCTCTGGGCCAATTTTGAATGGCAGCCGGGCGTCCACCGCCACGCCCTGAGAATTGGGACCGCGAAATTGCGGCCATGACGGCACTGGGTCAGCGACGGCCGAGAGTCCGGTCATCGTCAGGCAGGCGAGAAGATGGAATGAGGCCATGGCGTATTCAGCGGGGAAGCGGTAGCGAGCAGTGAACGGAACAAGCCATCGAGAGTGAGCGGGAGAAGAAAAAATTGGCGATGGGTCCCGGCCGGGACTCGGGCTGGTTTACGAGGCGCCATTCCCTTGGGCCGCCGCCGCGGCCGCTGCGGCCGCTGCCGGCTGCAGACGCTTCTCCCACACATACCGCCGGAAGAGCACTTTCAAGGATGCTGTCAGCGGAACCGCTAGCAATACGCCAAGAAATCCGCCAATGAGCAGCGACCAGAACAATACCGAGAAAATAACCGTCAACGGGTGCAACCCGACAGAATCACCCACAATCTTCGGCTGGGTCACAAAACTGTTCACCTGCTGCACCACCACAAAAATAGCACTGACCACCAACGGATACACCCAGATCTGGTCGGGAAAAATACTCCACGTATTGACATAATGCCGAACCACTACCCCCGTGGCCGGATCAATAATGCGCGCGCCCGGCACCCCGCCAGGACCAGACGCCGTCTGACCAAAGTGACTGATGGCAATCAATACCGCCGGAATCCAACAGACAAGACTGCCCACATACGGCAGCAACCCCAATAAGGCGACAAAAATGCCAATCAACAACCCGCCGGGCAACCCGATCAATTTGAGAAAAAGTCCGACCAATAATCCATCAATCAGACTCACCAACATCTGCCCGCGGAAAAAGGCGATCAGGTACCCGTTGATCTCCGTCAGTGTACTGACGACTTCACTCTTAAATTGCGACTCCTTCAACGGCAGATAGTCGCTCCACGTGCGCTTGATGCTGTCGCTCTCTTTCAGAAAGTAATACAAATACAGCGGCACCAGAAAAAAGCCGACAATGTAGCCAGCCAGACCAAGAAACCCCGTGAATCCACTCGCCGCAAAGGCTCCCGCTTTTTTCACCAGCAGTTGTGTATGCTTCTGCAGCCACTGACGCGAACTAAAACTGGAAGCCGCTTCCTCGGCTTCCGCCGGCACCGGACCCACCGCGGCCAATGCGTCGGCCGTTGGCTCCACAGCCGGTGCCACGAGCGCAGGCTTCTCCGGGGACGGCTGGCTCAAGGAAAAACGCTCCCAAAATGTATCGATGGAACCAAATGCCTTGTCCGAAAATGTCCGGACGTTTTCAACGATGTCAGCGACCTCGCGGTTTTCAAACCATGCGGATGACTGGCGCACTGCGGGCACCACCACCATCGTGGCCAGCAGCAGGATCATGAGATGGAAACTACTGAAAATGATGAGCATGGCTCTGGTCCGGGGCGCACCGCGGTCCGTGAGTTTGCGAATCAATGGTTCCAGTAGATAGGCAATAATACCAGCCACAGCCAAGGGCACCAGCACCGGCTGTAAAAACACTAGAACCTGCATCACCAGCCAGATCAGAAAAACCGCCACCGCACCAATCGAGACGATGGAGAATCCAGTCACCGCCCCCCACAACACCTTGCGCTGAAACAAGGTGGGCCAGCGATGATCAGTATCTGAAGAGTCCACAGTCGTCTAGTAAGCGAAGTCATCGCCCATCCGTCAAGCCCGCTGTCAGCCCCAGCCCGCGTCAGACCGCCAGCGGCCGCAACGTCAACACACACTCAAGATGTTTGGTCTGCGGAAACAAATCAAATGGTTGCACCTCATGCACCCCATATCCCGCCGCTAAAAATAACCGCAAATCCCGCATCTGCGTGGCCGGATTGCACGACACATACACACATGCCGCCGGACGGAAAAGAAGCAGCTGCTCAATAAACGCCTCCGAACACCCAGCCCGCGGAGGATCAATCAACACCACCGTCTCCGCCGCCGCAAAGGTGATGCCCGCAAAAATCGCCTCCGCCGAAGCCGCCAGAAAAGTGGCGTTCACCACCCCGTTCTCAACCGCGTTGGCCCGCGCCTGCGCCACCGCACTCTCGCTAATCTCAACCCCAGCCACCGCCTCAAAATAATCCGCCGCCGCAATAGCAAATAATCCAGACCCACCGTACGCATCCACCAGAAAACGCGCTCCCCCCGCCGCCGCCGCACGCGTGATATACCCGACAAAAGCCGGCAAAATCGACGGATTGTTCTGGAAAAAATCGCCCGCTAAATGCCGAAAACGCCACTCCCGCACCGGAAATCCTTCGCTCGCACCCTCGCTCGCAAGCCGTCCGACCGCACTCACCATGGCCGCGCGCGGATCTGTCAGCACACGACCGTCAGCATCCTCGCGCAACAGCAAGGTGGCCCCGTTTTTATAGCGGGCGACCTGACTTCGCGCTTCTTCGCGCACTCCGCCCAGCGCCTCGTTGAGGGCATCGGTCGCAATATCGCAGCGCGGCACGTCAACCAGCTGCGAGCGGGTGCCTGCACGCAGGAACCCGATCTCGCCGAGTCCGCCGTGTTTAGGCCGGGAAAAATGCGGCGTAATCTTTGATCGATAGCCGTATGGCCGGGGTGATCCGATCACCTCATTGACGGGGAATTCCACACCCGCCATGTGCTTCAACAATTCAGCCACCTGCTGGCGTTTCCATTGCAACTGATCGGCATACGCCAAATGCTGATACTGGCAGCCGCCACAAACGCCAAAAAGCGCACACCGTGGCGCCACCCGCGCCGACGACGGCTCCACCACTGCCACTAAGTCGGCTTCCGAAAAATTTTTCTGATTGCGGAATATTCTCGCCCGCACCAGCTCCCCCGGCAGGGCAAAGGGAACCATCACCACCCATCCAGACTTACCCGCACTCCCCTCACCCGTGTCGGCGTCCGCCGCCTCCTTCATCGCCTCCACACCAACCACCGTTCCCTCCGCCGCCGCGCCCACGCGGCCACTCAGATCGACTCGGGCCAGCCCTTGTCCCATGTTAGTCAGCGTCTCAATGCGCAGCTCCACCTCCTCGTGATAGGCGAAGGGGAACGGACGAAAGGCGCGCGGCGGCGGTTTGGGGGATGAAATCGACGGGGACAAGTTGCCAGTTAAGCGCGGGCTGGCAGAAAATCATGTCGAAGTCACAGCCGGCGCGCCTCACGGCCTGCCGAAGCTCGATGATTTCAGGGTGTCGACGCTCCCACGGCCCCCGGCGGACTGCTGATTCGCCTGCTGATTTTCTCGATAGGCGCTCGACAATCGGTTCCCCGATTCATCTGGCGCTCCCGGTGGTTATTCATCGGCGGACATCACGAAGACTTGAGTTGTGGGTCCGGCTCTCAAAGATGGTCTCATGCAGCCAATTCCACTTCGCACCACCGTCATTGGTAGTTATCCCTTTCCGAGCTGGCTGGAGATGGCCAGCGGCCAGCTGGACAAGTTTGGTCCAGCTGATTTGTCCGAGATTCAGGATGATGCAGCGGTGTGTGCCATTCACGACCAGCTGGCGGCCGGACTGGAAGTCATCACCGATGGCGAGCAGACCCGTCTGGATTTCAATCTTTCTTTTTACGGTTATATCGAAGGCATTCATCTAGAAAGCGCTCCGCCGCGGCGGTGGGGCCCTCCGGCCCACGACCAGCGGGGAAAACACCCGGTCATCAGCGATCTGCTCGCCCCCCGGGGGCTGGGCGTCGTCGACGAATTCCGGCGGCTGCGGCGCCTCGTCGCGTCTCAGGCGCAGCCAGGCGGCGCCCCTCACCCGATCCTGAAAGCAGCGGACAGATTCGATCCCACCCGCGGTTTTAAGTTTATTTCATTCGCCGTGTGGTGGGTGCGTCAAATGATACTACAGGAGATGTCTAACAACAGTAGAACCATCTACCAACCAAGTAATAGGACTGGTAAGTGGGGCA
>JALRGB010000098.1 GCA_023253575.1 Verrucomicrobiales bacterium | reverse complement strand
AGAAACGACCTTACAATTGGACCAGTCTGCGGGCGGAGCGAACCGCAACCAGTGGATTGCTTTCAACAAAGTCAGTGACCCGAGTGGCGTACCATCGCAGATTTTGGGCTCCCTGCAGGCGGACGGCCAAGTGTACGTTATTAATCAAAACGGCATCATTTTTGGCGGGACGAGTCAGGTGAATGTGCACACGCTGACGGCATCGGCGTTGCCGATCAATGACACGCTGATTCAGCGGGGGTTGTTGAACCAGTCATCGACGGCGCAATTTCTTTTTTCCGGGCTTCCACAAAGTGGGGAGACGCCGTTCACGCCGCCGCCACCGCCACCGGGAGGTCGGTATGGAGCGGTGACGGTGCTGGCCGGGGCGCGGCTCTCGGCTCCGACGACCGAGGCGAATGTAGGTGGAAGGATTGCGTTGATTGGAGCGACAGTGACGAACGAGGGCACGCTGTCGACGCCGGACGGTCAGACGTTGTTGGCGGCGGGTTTGCAAGTTGGACTGGCGGCCCACAGTTCGACGGATGCCAGCCTGCGCGGACTTGACGCGTATGTCGGGCAGGTTGGTGATTATGCCGGTACAGTCACGAATACTGGATTGATTGAAATCCCGCGGGGCAGTGTGGCGCTGACTGGGAAGGACGTTCGTCAATCGGGGGTGATTGAGAGTTCGACATCTGTTTCGCTGAATGGTCGGATTGATTTGCGGGCTGAGTATAATGCCTCGGCGAACCAGAAATTTGACCCCGTTTTCAGTGCGACCTCGCCTCCATTTTTGTATGGCGGCCAGGGGGCGAACCAGAGTACGGGAGCGGTGACGGTTGGGGCAGGCAGTGTGATGAGCGTTCTGCCCGAATGGGGAAGTGAGGACAAGGTGATTGGGACGGGATTGGCGCTTCGTTCGCAAGTGAATGCGAGGGGCAAGACTGTGCATTTTGAGACGGGTGCGTTGTTGCATGCGCCCAATGCGGCGGTAGCGCTAGAGACTGGTGTCTGGGATCTCGACGGGCCGCAGAATCGTACGGCCTTTGTTCGCAGCGGCGGGCAGATCTATCTTGACCGCGATGTTTCGATCAATGTGGCGGGGACGACGGATGCGGCGGCTCCGTTGAGCCAGCATATTCTGACGGTCACGCTTCGTTCATCTGAGCTGGCGGATTCCCCGTTGCAACGGAGTAGTTTTTTTCGTGGTGGCGAGATCACGGTGGATCTGCGGAAGTCTGGAGTGTACAACGGGCGGGCGTGGGTGGGCACGCCGCTGGCGGATTTGCGTGGCTACAGCAATTTGATTGAGCGCACGGTGGATGAGCTGACGGTGGCCGGCGGCAGTGTGAAGCTGGCTTCTGGGGGATCGATTGTGGTGCAGGACGGAGCGTCGATTGATACTTCGGCGGGGTGGGTGAATTATGGTGAGGGCGTGGTTAAAACGACGCGGTTGCTTCGTTTTGGGCGTCTGCTTGACATTGCAGCGGCGACCCCGGATGTGGTTTATGACGGTTTATTTACGGGCGAGTTTATTGAGAGTCATCCCAAGTGGGGAGTGAATCGCACCTATCGGGTGCCGTGGATGACGGGCGAGCATTTTGAACAAAGTTATTTGTCTGGGGCTGATGCCGGGAATCTTTCTTTGGCGGCGGCTTCGATGGCGGTGGATGGGATTTTCCGTGCGGCGGCCGTCAACGGACCGCGGCAGACGACAGTGGCTCCGCGTGGCGGTACGCTGGAACTTGGTTTTGAAGTGCAGCAGCTGGTGGCGGGCGGGCCGGTGGATCCATTGGTATCGCCGACGCCGCCGCGGGTCGTGTTCAGCGAGACGATGGATTTGCGGTCGGCGGACGCTTTTGGCACGACTTCGGCAGGTGATCCACTACCCCTTCGCGACGACAGGATTGCGACGGTGGTTTTAGAGCCGGGGCTTTTGCGAGACGGAGGCTGGGCTGGGGTCCGAGTGCGCAATCCGGATGGGGACATCCATGTTCCGCAGGATGTGATGTTGGAAACTCCGGTCAAAGGAGCGATTACGTTGGAAGGAGCTACCGTGAGAGTTGACGGACGGCTGGTCTCGCCGGGGGGGGCGGTGTCGCTGTTTGCGTACAATCTTTCTCCAAGCGCTGCTGAATTGCTCAATAAAACCACTGGAGCTCAGCTTCCGCCACCCAATCCCGGTCGCGGGCTGGTGACACTGGGCGCTGGTGCGCTGATCAGTACGGCCGGTCAAATTGTCGACTACCGGCCGGCCGGCCGGACTCCAGTGGACCAGCCGACGGCTGTGGATGGTGGCCAGGTCAGCATCAAAAGTTATGCGGCGGATCTGGCGCGCGGCAGTCTTATTGATGTCTCTGGCGGGGTGACGGCTGGCGCGCGTGGTGGGTTTACTTATGGGCGTGCGGGGTCTTTCGAGCTGCAGACCGGCCGTGATCTGTCTATTCAAGCGGTGGATGGCGGGCGATTGCAGCTGGGGGCTGAGCTGAAAGGGTTTTCCGGTCTGGCTGGCGGGAGTGGGCTTCTGTCCATTCAGGCGCAGATGGTGCAAGTGGGGGGGGCGCGGGTTCATCCTTTGGCGCTGCAGCTGACGCCAGAATTTTTCAATGAGGGTGGTTTTGGCGCAATTTCATTGACTGGTATTGGCTGGCCTGGTGCGGAGGACGGATCGTTCTTGCCGGCGGTGTCCGTGGCGGCTGGTACGATGATTGAACCGGTGGTGAGCGGTTGGTTGGCCGTTCCTTATGGCGGTGCG
>JALRGB010000442.1 GCA_023253575.1 Verrucomicrobiales bacterium | reverse complement strand
TCACGTATATGTGAGAAATGACCGAGACGATTTCTAGTCAGACTGTGACGGCCAAGGCCCGGCGGGTGAATGTTCGCACGCCTGAGGTGATGGCGCGGGTGCAGGCGCAGGTGGAGTCGCATTACCAGAGCAGTCTGGTGGAGCGGATTCGCCAATCGGCTGGGGAGATGACGATTGGGTCGACGACGGTGCGGCTGGCCCGGCAATTTGGATTTTGTTATGGGGTGGAGCGGGCGATTGATCTGGCTTATGCGGCGCGCAAAGTATTTGCTGACAAGAAGTTGTGGTTGATTGGGGAGATTATTCACAATCCTGAAGTGAATCGTCAACTACGGGAGATGGGGGTGGAGTTTCTCCCTAATCCTGTGCCTGAAGAGACGGTCCGGGCGTTGGGGCCGGACGATGTGGTGATTGTACCGGCGTTTGGAGCGGAGACGCGGACCATGAAGCATATTGAGGAGCAGGGGTGTCAAGTGGTGGACACGACGTGTGGGGATGTGATGAGTGTGTGGCGGCGGGTACGCGAGTATGCGAAGACGGGGTTTACCTCGATTATCCACGGCAAAGCGGCGCATGAGGAGACGCGGGCCACCTCGTCGCGGGCGACGGGCGCTGATGAGGCGGGGCATTATCTGGTGATTTTGACCTTGGAGGACTGTGATTATGTGTGTTCTTACATTCGCACGCCGGGCGACAAGGCTGCCTTTTTGAAAAAATTTGGCGGAGCGTATTCGGTGGGTTTTGATCCGGACGTGCATTTGCGTCGAGTGGGGGTGGCCAATCAAACGACGATGCTGAAGAGCGAGACGGAGGAAATGCAGCGCCGCATTGCGCAGGCGGTGATTGACCGGGACGGTCCGAGCGCGGAGGTGAAAAACTTCGTGTTTTTCGACACCATCTGTGGGGCTACGCAGGAGCGGCAGGATGCGCTTTTTGATTTACTCAAGCAGCCGCCGGATTTGCTTTTGGTAGTGGGAGGCTACAACAGCTCGAACACGACGCATTTGGTGGAGATTGGCGAGCAGCAGCTGCCAACTTTTTTCATCCGCGATCATGAGCGGTTAAAGTCGATCACGGAGATCATTCATTATGATCTGCATGCGCGGGCGGAGAAGGCGACCTATGCGGAAAAGCTGCTCAGTCGAGATCAAGTGGTGGTGGGCATTACGGCTGGCGCCAGTTGTCCGAACAACTTGATTGAGGAGACGATTATACGGGTCTTTGAGCTGAGGGGTATTTCGCGGGAGCGGGTATTGGCCGTGTGATGGCGGGGAGGGGGAGGGATGAGCGGTGGTTTTATGGGTTGGGGGCGGACCGTTGAGTCTTTTTGTTTTGAGGAGGCTGATTTTCGAGCTGGGGAGTGTTGGGGGAGGGAGTTGGCGTATGGGCGGCGGAAGTTTTCTTGGGGTTCTTTTTCCGACTGACCGGGACTTGGGACGGGCCGGCGACGACTTCCCAGCCGCCACCGAGAGCCTTGTAGAGGCCGACGAGGCTGATGGCGACCTGGCGTTGAGCGGAGACGGCCTGGGCTTGGGCGTAGAGTTTGCTGCGCTGGGCGTCGAGCACATTGAGGAAGCTGCCGGCGCCATTTTTGTAGAGGTCGGTGGAGAGGGTGAGGGTGGTGCGGGCTTGCGTTTCGGCTTCGCGCAAGGCGGTCAGGGCGTTTTGGGATTCGGTGTGGCGCACGAGGGCGGTTTCCACTTCTTCGAGCGAGAGCAGCATGGTCTGTTCGTATCCGGCGCGGGCTTGATGGAGAGCGGCTTCGGCGGCTTTGACATTTTGTTTCAGCGTCCCGCCGGTGAAGAGGGGGATGGACATGCTGGCACCGAACGACCAGAGGCTGGCTTTGCGTTCGACGAGGTCGCCGATTTCTTGACTTTGCCGGCCGGTTTGGGCGGTGAGGGCGAAGGATGGCAGCCGGGCGGCGCGGGCTTGTCCGACCTGGGCGGTGGCGGCGGCGACCAGTCGTTCGGCGCGGCGGACGTCGGGACGGCGGGCGAGCAGGCTGGACGGCAGGCCGGCGGGCACTTGCTCTGGGCTGGTCGGCCAAGGGGCGGGGGCGGACAACGACTGGAGGTAGGTGGCAGGCGGCTGGCCGGTCAGGGTGGCCAGCCGGTGCTGGGCTTCGCGGATACCTTGGGTGAGCGGGGGCAGGGTGGCCTTGGTGGTGGCCAGCTGGCCTTCGGCTTGGGCCACGGCGAGGGCATTGTCTACGCCAGCATCGCGCCTCACGCGGGTGAGATCGACACTTTCTTGCTGACTTTTTATGTTGTCCATGACGACGGACTGTTCGTTCTGCAGGCCGCGCAGTTCTAGATAAGTGGAAGCGACCTCGGCCAGCAGGAGGACCAGCACATCTCGCCGGGCTTCTTCATCCGCTTCGGCCCGTGCTTGGGCGGCCTGCACACCTTGCCGGATACGTCCGAAGACATCGAGTTCCCAGCTGGCCGTCAGGGTGCTGGTGAAATCATTGGAGGCATCGCCGCCGGAGAAACTGCCGGACTGCGAGCTTTCGCTGGGTTTGACGCGTACGGCTCGTCCTTCCGCTCCCAGTTGCGGCCAGAGCTCGCCGGCCGCCGCGCGGCGCCGGGCCACCGCCTCGGCGACCCGCGCTTCGGCGACCACCAAATCGCGATTCCCCTGCAGGGCGTCATCGATCAAGGTATTGAGCGTGGCATCTCCAAAAGTCGTCCACCAAGCGGCGAGGGCTGCCTCGGGGTCGCCGCCGGTGTGGTCAGCGGCAAAGCGGTCGGGGACGGGGACCTCCATCCGGACGGCGGCCGCTGTTGATTCGGCTTGTATGGAGCTGGTTGTCAGGAGGATAAAGCACAGAAGACGATGCATGGAGAATTTAAAAGTGGATGGGATGCGGCCTGTGGGCCGAGGCTGTGGCGGGGTGATCGGGAGCGATCGGGGGTGACCGGCAGCGATCGATCTTTCGAAGAAGGCGATGGATTTGCGGCTGTCCATTTTTAAAGCGCGGGTTGTTTCTTGGTGTTGGGGCGAATTAATTCGGTGGTGGTGGCTGGTGGCGGAGGGGTAGTGGTGGCGGTCTGGCCGGGCTTGCGGCCGGGTGGGGTGCCGGAGAAAATCCTGGTTATGAGGTGATTAGAGAGCGGATGAAATTGGAAATCTGAGGCAGGGCCCGTTCTATAACCGTTCCACAGACTGGCAATACATGGAACGTAGATGGTATCTGGGCGGGAAATCGGCACGTAAACTGCAAGAGAAATAATGAGGGAAAATTTCCTCAGAATGATTGGCCACCCACTACAAATTGTGTTTAGGTGCCAACCGGCCACCACCACTGGTAGTGTGTCGCGGAAAAATCTGGACACTTTTATCCCTTTTTACTAAACTCTCTCGGAAATCCAAATAATCAGCGCGTCATGGAAAAATCATTCATTATTGGAAACAGGACATTTGTGTTGGATCAGGCCAAAGCGGAGCGGGCCTATGCGGAGAAGCGTGTGATTAACGGTCGGAAGACGGAGGCCTTCAATTTGCTGCCCTTGAAATACCAGTGGGCCTATGATCTCTATAAAATCATGAAGGCGAACCATTGGGAGCCTGAGGAGATTCAGATGCAGAAGGATGTGGAGCAATGGCAATCGCCGTATGCGGTTTCGGACATTGAGCGGTGGGTGATCCGGATGGGGATTGGTTATTTTTCGGCGGCGGAGGGGATTGTGGGCGACAACATTCAGCATGTGGTTCGCGAGTTGGTGACGGCGCCGGAGTTGAAGTTGGTATTGGGCCGTCATGCGCATGAGGAGAACATTCATGCGGACTCATTGTTGTATATGATTTCCTCATTGGGCATCAACCCGCACGAGTGTGAGGCGATGTTTGAGCAGGTTGAGACGGTGAAGCGGAAGAATGAATTTGTGACGCGGGTGAGCCATTCATTGCGTCGTGATTTGGACATGACGGTTTTGGAGAACAAGCAACTTTTGGCGAAGAACATTTTTGTTTTTGGCCAGTGTATGGAGGGCACGCAATTTTACGGACTTTTTGGGATGATTTTGAGTTTGTATCGGCAGAACAAGTTCCCTGGGATTGGGCAGATGTTCCGTTACACGTTGCGTGACGAGTCGAACCACATTGAAGTTTTCCGCAATCTTTTCATGGATTTGATTGAGGAGAACAAGGAATTGTGGACGGCTGAGTTCAAGCAGGAGCTAGTTGATTTGATGCGTGAGGCGGTGGAGTTGGAGAAGGCATTTATCAGCGACTGTTTGCCGGTGAACTCGGTGGGACTGACGCTTGATGAGTTCACGAGTTACATTGATTTCATTGCGGACCGTCGGCTAGTGGACTGCGGGCTGGCGCCGTTGAACCCTGGCCAGGTGAATCCGCTGCCGTGGTTGGCGGAGATGATGGATATCAAGAAAGAGCAGAACTTTTTTGAGGGCAAGGTGACGGAGTATCAAAAGTCCAGTTCGCTGGTGCATGTTAGTGATGACGAGTTGTAGGGCTTGAGGGGCGGGGCGGCAGGAGCTTCCCGGTCTGATTTTTTACCCGTTTATTGAGACTGATTTTTTATTTTTTCCTATTCACTACATGATTGACCGTAATTTTGTTGTTCAGGACCAGCACCTGAAGCATGTCATTCGCGGGACCGTTGGTTCGGCGGACGGCGACCGTCCGCGGTTTGACTGGGCGGGCACGATTGCGGGCAAAGCGCCGCCGTCGCGGGTTCGGGTCTCGCAGGGTTTGGAGGCGAGGCCGGTGGATGTGGCTCATTTGGCGGACTTGATTGGATCGGCATTGACGGACCTGTTGGTTTCGAGGCATGAGCAGGACATTTTTTCTGAGAACAACCGGCGGCGGGTGGCGGCGATGGCGGCGGCGGTGCACGAGGAATTAGAGCGGCGGGTGGCCAGTGATCCGTTGGCTTCGGCGGATGCGTTATTGCTTTCCGAGCATAATTTGACGGACATTATTGAGCGGGCGTTGATCCGGCATAACCAGCATGATATTGCGCGCAGTCTGGTGGTGAGGCATCGGCATGCGACGTTGGCGGGGGCTCCGGTGGGAGTGGTGGGTGGGGCGGGGCAGCCGGTGATGCCTAAGTTAATTCGTCGCAACGGGCAAGCGGTGCCATGGAATGCGGACAAAGTGGAGATTGCGGTGAGCAAGGCATTTCTAAGTGTGCAGCAGGACCCGAAGCCGGCGGTGGCGATCACGCAGGCGATCACTGATGCTTTTGCCCAGAGCGGGCAAGATTTGATTCACATTGAGGATGTGCAGGACAAGGTGCAGGAGGAATTGATGCGCCGCGGTTATTTTAAGGTGGCCGAGCATTTCATTTTATACCGGCATCATCGTGCGGACATCCGGCGGACCGAAGCGGAGGCTACGGCGTTGCATGCGGCTGAGAGCCAGCAGGATTCATTTATTGAGGTGACCAATGAGGATGGATCACTGGAGTTTTGGACGGGTCAGGATTTGCGGCGGCGGATTGATTTTGCGATGCTGGGGTTGGATTTGTGCCTGACGCGGGACCAGATCGAGGTGGAGTTGCGTCGGTCGATGTTCAGTGGGATGAAGCGTGCGGACATTCAGACGCTGGTCACATTGAATGCGAAGACGTTGATTGAGAAGGACGCGGATTTCGCCAAGTTTGCTGGTCGGATTTTGCTGAGTTTTCTTTATGAAGAGGCGCTGGGCTGGGACATTGTTCGTGACGGCATTGAGAAGTTACCGGTGTTTCATCGACGGGTGTTTCGCGATCATTTGCAGCGCGGGGTAGAGATCAAGCGACTGTCACCGGCGTTATTGGATCTGGACATTGACAAGTTGGCGGCGGCGCTCGATCCGGCGGCGGATTTGGATTTTGATCATCTGGGGATTCAGACGTTGTATGATCGTTATTTGATTGTCGACAAGACGGTGCGGCCGCATCGACGTTTGGAGACACCGCAGCTTTTCTGGATGCGGGTGGCGATGGGATTGTTTCTTAATGAGCCTCGTGCGACGCAGGCCTCGGAGATTATTTCGTTGTATCGATTGTATAAGAGCCGGCGGTTTTGTTCGAGCACGCCGACGCTTTTTAATTCTGGCACGCTGCACAGCCAGTTGAGTTCTTGTTATTTGTACAAAGTGGATGACTCGATTGAGTCGATCATGTTACGGGGCATTGCGGAGAACGCATTTCTTTCGAAGTGGGCTGGCGGGTTGGGCGGTTCATGGACGGCGGTGCGTGGCACGGGCAGTCATATTGCGGGCACTAATGGCGAGAGTCAGGGGGTGATACCGTTTCTGAAGCTGCATAATGATCAATTGATTGCGGTGAACCAGGGCGGCAAGCGCCGGGGTTCGGGTTGTGCGTATTTGGAGACGTGGCACATGGACATTGAGGATTTCCTCAAGCTCCGGGTGAGCACTGGTGATGAGCGGCGTCGTTGTCATGACATGAATACGGCCAACTGGATTCCGGATTTGTTCATGAAGCGGATGGAAGCGCGGCAGACGTGGACATTATTCCGTTCGAATGAGACGCCTGATTTGCATGAATTGTATGGGCGGGCGTTTGAGGAGCGTTATGTGCAGTATGAGGAGCGGGCGCTTCGCGGTGAGATTACGGGTCGTCAGGTGCCGGCGCTTGATCTGTGGAAGGACATATTGAAGATGCTATTTGAGACGGGGCATCCATGGATCACATTTAAGGACCCCTGTAATTTGCGTTCACCGCAGGACCATTGCGGCGTGATTCACAGCAGCAACCTGTGTACGGAGATCACGTTGAACACATCGGCTGACGAAACGGCGGTGTGCAACTTGGGGTCGGTGGTATTGGAGACCCATTTGTTGCCGGATGGATCCTTGGATCATACCAAGCTTCGCGAGACCATTCAGATAGCGGTCCGTGCGCTGGACAACGTGATTGACATCAATTTTTACCCGACGGAAGCGGCGCGCCGTTCGAATTTGCGGCACCGGCCGATTGGCATGGGGGTCATGGGGGTGGCTAATGCTTTATATCTTCGGGGGCATGCCTTTGCCAGCGATGCGGCTGTTGAGTTCAACGATGAATTCATGGAGGCTATTGCGTATTATGCGTATGAGGCTTCCAGTGATTTGGCGGCGCAGCGTGGGGCGTATTCGAGTTATCAGGGGAGCAAGTGGAGCCGTGGTTTGCTGCCGCATGACACGATTGACCTTTTGGAGGCGGAGCGGGGGGTGGCGGTGAAAGTGCCGCGTGGCGGGCGGCTTGACTGGCAGCCGCTGCGGGAGAAGATCGCGCGGCAGGGGATGCGCAACAGCAACGTGCTGGCGATTGCGCCGACGGCCACCATCAGCAATATCATGGGGTCATCACCGTGCATTGAGCCGTACTACAAAAACCTTTTTGTGAAGAGCAACTTGGGTGGCGACTTTACGGTGCTGAACGAGTATTTGGTCCGCGACTTGAAGAAGTTGGGGCTGTGGACATCTGAGATGAGTGACAAGCTGAAGTATCACGATGGCGAGCTGAAAGACATCGAAGAAATTCCGGCCGAGGTCAAAGCGCGCTATCGCACCGCTTTTGCGATTGATTATCACTGGCTGATTCAGGCGGCGGCTCGGCGTCAGAAGTGGATTGACCAGTCGCAGTCGGTGAACCTATTTCTGGCCAAGCCTGACATGAAGACGTTGTCGCACATGTATCGGGATGCGTGGCATGCCGGCTTAAAAACGACGTATTATTTGCGCACGCTGCAGGCGTCGAACATTGAAAAAGCGACCAGTGATGTGCAGAAGGAAATTCGTGGGATCACGGGTCAGACGGGCACTGGGCTGGCCGAAGAACCGGTGGCGGAGGCGCTGGGGACGCCGAAGCGCGAGTATTCGGACGCGGAGAAAACGGCCTGTTCTATTGAGGCGATGATGAATGGGGAGACGTGCGAGGCTTGTCAGTAAGCGCTTTCGCTCCAGCCGACTCGCGAAGATGGTGACGCGAGTCGGTTTGTGGGGGTGCACTCGAGCCGGCCTGTAAGGCTGGAGGGAGCCGGGGGGTAATGTTCCCGCCGTGTGGAAGAGATGGGTAGCTAGAGGGTGGCTGGCGAGAAGGGGGATGGGGGGTAGATGACTCTGACCAGTTGCAATCCATCTGGGGGCGCCTGCCATCCGGGTTTTTTCTGGTGGGGGTGGGCGAGCAGGTGGTGGAGGCGGTCGAGGTCATCATGACCGCGAGCGACGCGGACGAGGGCACCGACGATCATGCGGATCATTTTGTAGAGGAAGCCATCGCCTTCGAGAGTGAGGGTGATTAATTCGCCGTCTTGGTGGAAGTCAGCGCGGTGGATGGTGCGCACTTTATCGGCGGTGGCGTCTTTTTCTCCGCCGCGATTGGCGCTGAAGGCGGTGAAGTCGTGAGTACCCACGAAGATGCGGGCTCCTTTCTGAAGCAGGGATGTGCTGAGGCATCCGTGGAGGTGCCAGGCGAGGCCGTATTCCAGAGGGGGGAGGACCTCGCCGTGCCAGAGGCGGTAGCGGTAGATTTTTCCGGTGGCGTCGAAGCGGGCGTGGAAATCTGGGGCGACCTGTTCGCAGCGCATGATGCGGATGGCTGGTGGCATCACGGCATTCAGGGCGCGGTGCCATTCGGCTTCGCCTAGTCGGGTGGTGGGCGGGGTGTCGAAGTGGGCCACTTGGGCGAGGGCATGGACGCCGGTGTCGGTGCGGCCGGAGGAATGGACTCGGACCAAGCTGCCGTCGGGGCTGGGACCGCCGATGGCGGCTACGGCGGCCTCGACGGCATCTTG
>JALRGB010000688.1 GCA_023253575.1 Verrucomicrobiales bacterium | reverse complement strand
CTCGAGATGTGACCAGAGCATGCGTCTGTGGGGCAGCGGTTGGATCATTTTCAGAGCGCGCCCACGCGTCATCTCGTGAGGTGCAAGTTGCGAAAACGTCGCCAGCAGCCACGATGGCGGATTCTTATGAAGTTCCTTTTTAATGTTAATCGGTTTGCCCTGCTGGCTGCCGTTTCGCTGCTGGCGGCAGGCAGCCTGTCGTCATGCGCGTCGATGGTGGTCGGCGCCATGAGCGGCGGCGCCCCGCCCACCCCGAAATTCATGCGCGGCGCTTCGGTCACAATTCAGGGAGCCGGGCCCATGGAAGTCCGCGCCGCGACCGTCGATATCATGACAGAAAATGATTTTCGACTGGCTTCCCCTATCAGCGATATGATGGTTTTTGAGAAGGCTGGCACTCGGCATGATGAATTGATGTACGGCGCCTATGGCAGCCGACCGATGCGCCAGCGCGTCACGATCACCCTAGAAATGGGCGATGATCCGGAATCGATTAGCCTGCTGGCCGAAGGGAAAGTGGTGCGCGAGTACAGCAACATGTCCGGCGAGGAAACTGGATACTTGCTCGCGGGCGGGCGTCACCGGTACGGCAAATATTTAAAACTCATCAAAAACCGGGTGGAACGAACCATCTCCGAAAAAGAGGTTTTTTAAGCTGGCGCGGGCCGCCTGATCGGAAATCGCCCGTGCTCCGGCGGCGGCTGAAATCGTGATCGTACCACTGGCCGAAGGTCGACACCCATGCGAACCCGGCCGGCATCACCGGTGATTTTAGGTTTTCGATCGCCTGATTCGCCTGTACGCTCAGGTGTTCTCCCTCCATTGCGACAATTTACTTTTCCCCAGCCTTTTGACTCCATCTGCTTCTCCATCCGCCATTTCCCCGGCTTCCATGCCCGTTATCGACCTTGGTTTCGGGGTGCTGATGGACGGGGTGGCTCCGGTCTTCATTCTCGGGCCATGCGTCATTGAGAGTGAATCATTTGTCCGCGAACTGGCGGCGGAATTAAAATCCATCACTACCGCAGTGGGCGCTCGTTTTGTCTTCAAGGCGAGCTACGACAAGGCCAATCGAACGTCCATCCACAGCTACCGTGGCCTGGGGTGTCGCGAAGGCACCCGCCTTTTGGGGGAAATCGGGCGCGAATTGGGAGTGCCCGTGACTACCGATGTCCACTCGGTCGAAGAAGCTGAAATCGCCGCGGAACATGTCGATATCCTGCAAATTCCTGCGTTTTTGTGCCGTCAGACGGATTTGGTCGTGGCCGCCGCCCGCACCGGACGGGTGGTCAATGTGAAAAAAGGTCAGTTTTTGGCGCCCTGGGATGTCTCACAAATAGCGGAAAAAATCTCCCAGAGTGGAAACTCCAGATTCTTTTTCACCGAGCGAGGTACCACTTTTGGATACAATAATCTGGTGGCGGACATGAGGTCGCTTTTCTGGATTCGCGAACAAGGATTTCGGGTGGTTTTTGATGCCACTCATTCGGTGCAGCGTCCGGGTGGACAGGGGGCGACCAGCGGTGGAGACGGGCGACTGGCGCCCGTGCTCGCACGTGCGGCGGTGGCCACGGGAGTGGATGGTGTGTTCATTGAGACGCATCCTGACCCCTCGAAATCATTCTCAGACGGCCCGAATATGATTCCACTTGCGCAACTTTCCGGGGTGTTGCGCCAGCTTCTTGCTTTGCATGCACTTGTTTAGTCATTTGATGCTCTGTGGCATAGTGGCGTCGACGGCGCTGACTGCGGCGACAGCGGCCCCGTCTGGTGACGCTGCGCCAACGCCCGGAGGATCGCCCACCACGATCACGCCGGAAGCGCCGGCTATCGCCACCCCCGCGGCGACCGGGCCGGAGAAGTCTGGTAAGGTGCCCCCCGGCCAGCCGGTCGCAGTAGCCGCGTCGGACTTGTCCTCCTTGAACCGCCTTTTACCTGTGGGCAAAACCGCCCGCCATGTGACCGTGCCGACGGTGGATGACGAGGGGGTTTTGACCTCACTTGTCACCATGGGCGCGATCACCAGATTGGATGACGAAAATTTTCTGTTGGAGGATGTGGTGCTGACTTCGTTTGGTCGCCCGGCCGAAGCAGGAACAACCAGCGATGAGGCAACCATCATCACCTTGATGAGTGGGCGCTACCACGCCCCCACGCGGTTTCTGCACAGTGATCAAGAGGTGTCCATTCGCAAACCCGGCCTGATCATGACGGGTGACTCCCTCCAGTACGATAGTGCCGCCGGCCTCGCCCTCATGAAAGGGAAAACCAAGGCCCTTATCACCGACGCTCCGAGCCCTGACCCCGACAGCCCGCCGGAGAAATCCGCTGCCCCGCAACCCACCGCCCCGCCTCAATGAGTCATCTTGTCCGCTTCTGGCCTCTCTTCTTGGCCACCACCATGACCGCGGCCGCGCAAACAACCCCAGCGCGCGCGCCCAAACCCAATGACGCCGCCTCCCTAGACGAAGCCATTCGGGCCGTCGATCGCGCCAAAAAACAAGCCGCCCCAACGCCTTCACCCGCCGCCCGTCCTCCCGCGGAAAAACCCGTTCCACCCGCGAAACCAGTCAAATCGGCAAAACCCGTTTCACCGGTTCAGGCGGCTCCGGCGGCTCAAGCAGCCAAAGCGGTCAAGCCAGTCAAACCCGCTAAAACAACGCAAGCGGCGCCGCCAGCGCCGAAACCCAAAGATGACGTCACGCCGCCAGCTGAGCCCACGCCCACGCTGGAGCCGGAGCCGCGGGCGGAGAGTACTGAGCGGGCGGAGAGTGCTGAGCGGGCGGAGAGTGCTGAGCGAGCGGAGAGTGCTGCTGGGGCGGGGGGAAAACCCAAGCCTAAGCCCAAGAGTGGATTGGCGGCGACGCAGACTCAGATTTCTGGGTTAGAGGATGCTATTTTGGACAACGCGCGCAACACGATAACGTTTCGCAAGAATGTGGTGGTTGACCGGCCGGACTTAAAGATTTGGTGTGACCAGTTGGAGATTTTATTAAACCGGAGTCCGGCGAAGGCGGCGCCGTCGGGCAAGGCCGGCGGAGCGGCTGACGAGAGTGATGCTTTGGGTGCGAATACGATCAAGACGGCCACGGCGAGTTCTGGGGATGGCGGGTTGGTTGTGGTGTGGCGCAAGACATTAACGGGGGATGTAGTGGCGATGGGGCGGCGGGCGGTGTATACTGCTAGTGACGGCACGTTTACGATTACTGGTATGCCCGAGGTTTTGCGCGATATGACCCTGCATTTTCACAGTCCGGGTGAGGCGGACAAACTGGTTTTGTATAAAAACGGCAGTGCCCGTGGCAGCAAGCGTCAGGATCTGAATTTGAGTGTGGTCAAAGCGCGTGAGATACGTCAGCGGATGTTCAGTCATGTCCCTGGTCGCCGTCCACCCGAGGCCACTGAGGCGTCCCAAGAGCCATCGGCGGCGCCGGAGGCACCGGTGGGTCCCTTGCCCCCGCCGCCGAGTGCTGGCTCCACACCTCCATCATCCACCCCTAACTGAGCTATTCTCTTTTCATGGAATCCGTCTATCCAGACATAGCTGACATTGA
>JALRGB010000657.1 GCA_023253575.1 Verrucomicrobiales bacterium | reverse complement strand
TGGTGTGGACGGTGCCGGCGGACGGACGGTATGTGGCGGTCGTGGGCGATGTGACGCAACGAGCGGGTGCTGAATTTTTTTACCGCCTGCAGGTGACGCCAGTGCGGCCCTCTGTGACGGCTGTGGTCGCCAGCCATGCGGTGACGGTGGTGCCAGGGAAATCAGTTGAGTATAAGGTAGTCGTCAGTCGCGGGCCCGGCTTCACTGCGGCGCTCACGGTGGCGGCTCTGGGTCTGCCGAACGGAGTGACGGCGGCGGCCGTGGACGTGCCGGAAGCGGGCGGCGAAGTGACATTGGTACTGGCGGCCGGTCATGATGCGGCCGCGGCTTCCACGCCGATCAGGCTGGTCGTGCGCGAGGTCGATGGCGGTAAAGAACAGGCCGCGACCTACGCCATGGCCACAATGTCGGAGAACAATGGCGTGCCGCAAGGGTACCAGCAACTGCTGATCGGATCGACCGACCAGCTTTGGCTGACAGTGACGCCACCGCCACCGCCACCGCCACCGGCCGAGGCGCCGGCTGCAGCAGCGCCTGTTCCAGCGCCGTGACGGCATGAAGGCAGTGCCTCTGCCATCCGTAGGGATGCCTACGGACGGCTTTCAGGCGGTGCCTACGAAGGCATGACTTTGGCGCGGAGTTTTTTTCCTTTGAATTTGATGCCGTCCAGCGCTTGGACGGTGGGTTCGGCGGCGTCGGCGGCGACATCGACGAATGAGTGGTCGTCATTGAGTTTGATGAACCCGATGGCTTCGCGTGGGAGGCGAGCGGCTCCGGCGACGACGCCGAGGATATCCCCGACTTGGATATTGTGCTCGCGGCCGAGGCTGAGGGCGATCCGCGTCATGGGTAGATCGGCGGGCGGGCGGGCGGGTTTCTCACTGCGGGGCGGGCGGGTGTCCGGACCGGCGCTGCGCTGGGGTGGCGGTGATGACGGGGCGGACGGCCGCGGGCCGGGGCCGCGTTCGACGGGAGGATGGGCATCGTAGTAGGCATCCCGTCCGCGCGGAGCGCCGCCACCGCCGGGGCCGCGTGGGCCGGCTGGATCGAAGTCTGGGCTGGCGGGTTTCTCTGGCGAGAGCAGGTGCATGAGGGCCGAAGCGATGTCGGTGGGGGAGTGACCTTGTTCCAACAAGCGATCGACCAAATTGTCCTGGCGGCGGAAGTCACCTTTTTCGAGAGTTTCCTTGAGTTTGTCGAAGAACAAGTTGCTGCGTTTTTCTTCCACTTCTTCGAGTGAAGGCACGCGTTCCCGGCGGATCCGTCCTTTGGTGTGGCGCAGGATGCCCTGCAATTTGTAGATTTCGCGGCCAGCGACGAACGAGATGGCGCGTCCGGTGCGTCCGGCGCGGCCGGTGCGGCCGATGCGGTGGACGTAATCTTCGCCATCCTGGGGGAGGTCGAAATTGAATACGACTTCCAAGTCATCCACGTCGATGCCGCGCGCGGCCACGTCGGTGGCGACGAGGAATTCGATGGTACGTTTGCGGAAGCGGTTGAGGACGCGTTCACGCATGGGCTGGGACATGTCTCCGTGGAGTTTGTCGGCGGCGTACCCGCGGGCCAGCAGCTGTTCGGTGAGTTCGTCGGCCATCATTTTCGTGCCGCAGAAAATCAATCCGTAGCTGAAATCATTGAGGTCGATGAGGCGGGCCAGTACTTCGACTTTCGAGCGGCGGTCGACCTCGTAATAACTTTGTTCGATGGCTGGGGCGGTCAGCGCTGGGGTTTCGATTTTGACGAGCCGCGGTTCCTTGCCGAAGCGTTCGATGAGCCGTTTGATGCCAACGGGCATGGTAGCCGAGAAGAATACCGTTTGGCGACCTTCGCTGGTGGCGGAGAGGATGCCCTCGATTTCATCGCGGAAGCCCATGTCCAGCATGCGGTCTGCTTCGTCGAGGATAACCATTTTGACTTGATCGAGGACGAGGGCTCGGCGTTCGAGCAGGTCAATGACGCGTCCGGGCGTACCGATGACGATCTGGGCGCCTTCTTTCAGTCCGCGGATTTGGCGGTCATAGCTTTGCCCCCCGTAAATAGGCACCTCGCGCACACCGCGTTTGAACAAAGCGAGTTTTGCGACTTCTTCGGCTACTTGGACGGCGAGTTCGCGGGTGGGGCACAAAATCAAGACTTGGGGGGCCCGCACGGAAATGTCGACCCGCTCGATGGCTGGGATAGCGAAGGCTGCGGTTTTGCCCGAGCCTGTCTGTGACTGGCCGACCATGTCCACGCCCGAGAGCATGACTGGAATGGCGGCGGTCTGGATGGGTGAGGCTTCCTCGTATCCCATTTTTTCCACCGCGCGGAGCAATTCCGGCGACAAGCCCAGTTCACTAAAAGGTTTCTTTTCCATCGTTTCCACTAAAGCGGTAATGGCGTGCATGCGAGCAGTGATTTGAGGGATTGAGGTATTCGTGAGGCGGTGGGGGTCATGGGTGGGGTTGGGGGGAGCGCACGGCGGGGTGAGTTTTGAGGTGGATGTGGCTGGTGACGGCGGCGGGATTCGATATAGGGAAGGGATGGAACTATTGTGGAAGCATCGACGGGGAGTGATGGATCTGACTCATCATGGGCGGATCATGGGTATCCTTAATGTCACGCCGGATTCATTTTCTGATGGCGGGCAATTTGTCAATTTGGAGCAGGCGGTGGGCCATGGGTTGGCCATGGTGGAGGCGGGGGCGGCGATTATTGATCTGGGGGGGGAGTCGACGCGTCCAGGGGCGGGGGCGGTGTCGGCGGACGAGCAGATTCGGCGCACGCGGCCGGTGATAGCGGCGTTGCGTGAGCGCAGTGATGTGTTGATTTCCATTGACACGAGTGTGGCGGCGGTGGCTGAGGCGGCGGTGGCGGCGGGGGCGGACATTGTGAATGATGTGACCGGGCTGCGCGGGGATCCGGAGATGGCGGGGTTGTGTGCTCGCACGGGGGCGGGGTTAGTTGTCATGCATATGCAGGGCGAGCCGCGGACGATGCAGGCGGCTCCGCAGTATGAGGATGTCGTTCGGGAAGTGGGGCAATTTTTTGCGATGCAGATGGAGGTGGCGCTGGCCTCCGGGGTGGCGGCGGAGGCCGTGGTGTTTGATCCGGGCATTGGTTTTGGCAAATCCTTGGAGCATAATTTGACCTTGATCCGGGAGTTGGGTCGGCTTCTTCCGCCCCGCCTGCTTCGCCCGATCCTTTTGGGAGTGTCTCGCAAGAGCTTTCTGGGCCGGGTCCTCGCCAGCGATGATCTGGCGGACCGGGCGTGGCCCACCGTGGCGCTGACGGCGCTGGGGCGCGAAAAGGGAGTGCGGTTGTTCCGAGTGCACGAGGTGGCGCCCAATGTGCAGGCGCTGGCCATGACCGAAGCCGTGCTGGCCATGGCGCCCCGGGGGGCGACGGGGGCGGCGGGGGCGACGGTGGTGGCTGGCGTGAATTAACCGGGAGTTGGTGAAAGTGATGAATCAGTCATTTCCCTGCTTCCCAGCAGGCGGAAAGTGTCTAGCCTGAGCCACGCATGTTAGGGCCCGGGGTTATCATGGTTGAGTTTGGATGGCGGGATGGGGTAGAAATCCTCATCACGGCCGGGCTTTTTTATGTCGTGTATCGACTCTTTCGGCGGGTTCGGGGGACGAGGATATTGGGTGATTTTCTGTTGGTATTGGCGGGTTTGGCGGTGGTGGCGAAGCTGTTGGATTTGCAGGCCTTGAACTGGGTGGTGCGCAGTGTGTCGGCTTTTGGTATTGTCGCTTTGTTAGTGGCTTTTCAGCCGGAGTTGCGAAGGGCCTTGGTGGAGTTGGAAGGGTTGAATTTGTTTTCGCGCAAGCGTGAGCGTGGTGATCTGGCGGCGGAGATGGCGGAGATTGTTCGGCAGTTGTCGGCGAAACGATTTGGGGCGCTTTTTGCTCTGCATCGGAGCATGGATTTGGGGGACTATTTAGAAACCGGGGTGCGGCTGGATGCTGAGTTGTCGCCGGAGCTGGCCATGACGGTGTTCCATCCCAAGACCGTGTTGCACGATGGCGGGGTGATTGTCAAAGACGGTCGACTGGAGGGAGCGGCGTGTGTGTTTCCTGTGAGCCAGCGGGAGTTGGCGGACCGCAGTCTGGGGCTGCGGCATCGTGCGGCCTTGGGATTGGCGGAGCAAAGTGACGCGATTGTCCTAGTCGTTTCGGAGGAAACCGGACAGCTCTCGATTGCGCATGATGGCGAGTTGCAGCACAATCTTGATCCTGATGAATTCCTGGATCGACTTCGGGAAATTTTAATTTCCGACCCGGACACCGAGGAAGATGAGGCTGGGGAACCGGCGTCCACGCCCCGCAAACCCCATGACTGACTTGCTTGCGAGAGAGTGGAAACCGTTGCTGCTTTGCGTCTTGCTGGCAGTATTGGTGTGGTTTCTGGTGGGTGAGCGATCCGGCCAGACGGATATGCCACCGGTCTTGTCACCCACGGGCGAATTGTCGCCCGAGCGTATTGGGCCGTAAGAGTGGCTGGCCATGGGGGGTGCGCGGCCCATGGCTGGCGACGAGCTCAGGGCCTGCTCTGTGTCGGCTCAGAGCGAGCTCAGAGCGAGCCCAGAGCTGGCTACAGGCGTTGGCGGAAGTCATCTCCCGGCTGCAGACCGTTGACGAAGGCGGTGAGCAGGGAGATGACTTTTTCCACGTCGCGGAAGTCTGCCATTTCCACCACGCTGTGCATGTAACGCAGTGGCAGCGAGACCAGTCCGCTGGGGATGCCGTCGCGAATGGTGAAAATTTTATCGGTATCAGTGCCGGAGAAGCGCGAGCTGCTTTCGTGTTGCAGCGGGAGTTTGGCGTTTTCGGCTGTTTCCACGAGTCTTTGGATGACGAGCGGGTGGTTGCAGGTGCCGTGAGTCACGGTCGGGCCGCCGCCGAGGACAGTGGCTCCATGTTTGGCCTTATCGATGCCTGGAGTATCGGTGGCGTGGGTGACGTCGAGGCAAATGGCGACATCTGGGCGCAGGCGGTGGGTGATCATTTTGGCGCCATTGCCGCCGATTTCTTCTTGGACGGCATTGACGGCGTGGACGGTAGCGGCGGGGCGTTTTTTCTGAGCGGAGAGGCGTGCCATGACCTCGGCGATGATGAAACCGCCGAGGCGGTTGTCGAGCGCGCGGCCGATAAGATGATGTGCACCAAAGAGTTCTGCGGCATCAGAGTAGACCGCAGCGTGTCCGACGCGCAAACCGAGGGCGGCCACTTCTGCGGGGTTGGTGGCGCCGGCGTCGACGTACAATTCATGGACTTCGGGGGCTTTTTCTGAGCCATTGCTGCGGTCGCGAATATGGATGGCTGTATTGCCGATCAGACCGGTGACTGGACCCTTGTCGCCCAGAAGGGTGAGGCGCCGTCCGCGCGCGGTGGCGTGGTCGCTGCCGCCGATGCGGTCCAACCGCAAAAACCCTTCGGGCGTGATGTATTTGATCATGAAACCGATTTCATCGGCATGAGCCTCGAGCATGACGACAGGGGCCTTTTTCGACGTGCCTTTAAGCGTGGCCCAAGTGTTGCCGTAGGCGTCGCAATCGACCTCATCGCTGTGTTTTTTGGCATAGGCGGCCCAAACCCGTTGGCCCGGCATCTCGAAGCCGGTGGGACTGGGAGTATTCAGCAGTGACAGGAGAAACGATTGAGCATGGGCATTCATAAGCAGCGATGACTGGGGCACGGGCCGGCGAGGTTGCAACGTCGCAGTTGGCTGGGGTGAGCCGTGGGGGCTCCCCGTGCGTGGGGAGTGCGTGGGGAGGCTGTCGTGGGGAGTGCGTGGGAAGCTGTCGTGGGGATTGAAATTGTTCAGGCGTGGGCGACAAATGAGGGTGATGTCCCGAGGTGCTGGCGCTTGCCGCGGTTCCTACGGGGGATTGTGTCGAGTATTATGCTGCTTGTTTTCACCACCTTTCCGGAGGCCGGGCAGGCCCGGGAGACGGCTGCCCTGCTGTTGCAGGAAGGGCTGGCGGCCTGCGTGACCCTACTTCCGGCCGCCGAATCGCACTACATATGGGAGGGGCGTCTGGAGGTCGCTTCCGAAGTGCCGGTCATTATCAAAACTACCGGGGAGGCGTATGATCAGCTGGAAGTTCGGTTGCGGGCGCTGCATCCTTACCGCGTTCCCGAGATGGTGGCGGTGCCAGTCAGCCGCGGATCGGCCCCGTATCTGGAGTGGGTTCGTCAGGCCTGTCGGCGATGAGAGGCATTCTTCCTTGCTGAGACGGCTGCGGCGGGCACACTCGAAGCAGCCATTTCTTCCTCCACCTCCCTACCGAATTTCATGAGCGACCGATACCAGATCAAGGAAAAAATTGGCCAAGGCGGACTTGGCGAAGTTTTTGTCGCTTTTGATGCCCAGCTTCAGCGGGAGGTGGCGCTCAAGCGGGTTAAGGCCACGGATGGACAGGCCTCGGACGACGTCTTGCGCGAGGCCAAGATGCTCTCGGCGGTGCAGCATCCGAATATTTTGACAGTGTTCGACGTCGGGCAGGACGCCATCGGTCCATTTGTCGTCACCGAGCTGTTGCGGGGGGAAACAGTCGAGCAAATGGTCGCTCGCGGGCCGCTGAAGTATGAAGATTTCTGCCAAGTAGCCGTGCAGTCGTTGGAGGGACTGG
>JALRGB010000637.1 GCA_023253575.1 Verrucomicrobiales bacterium | reverse complement strand
AACCCGCAAGGCGACCGAAAAAGGGGTCAGGAGAAGATTCTTGACACGTTTCTCGGCCATGGCACGGCGGTTGGCTACGATTGATCCAAAGCCACTTTTCGCAGCTGGTCGCCAGACCCACGAAAAATCACTTGGGGAGGCGACGTGAACCAAGCGTGCACTACGGAATGACTTACAGCGCCGAGGTATTCAAAATCCGAATATAAGAAACGCTGCCGGCGCAAGTCTCGACGGAGTTGGTGACGACGTCATCGACAAAGAACGTGAGGACTCCGTCGCTCGGCGGCACGGCACGACTGGCGGGATCATTCAGAGACCATTGCTGTACGCCATTGATGGACAGGCCAACCGTCTTGGACTTTTTATTACGGGCGAGGCGCACGACGGTGGGTGTATTGAGTGGCAGCAGCGCCGTGCTGAAGATCCGGCCGTCGGGAAACGTCCACAACCGGCCGTCGTCGGCGCGATACAAGCCAAAGTCCTGCGCTAGGTTCGAGAAGTCGATCAATTTACAGAACGGGAACTGGGTACTATTGACAGTGACTTCGAATTCGATCGAATATTCGCTGAGGTCCAGACCGGCGAGTGGGACGCGCAGTCCCTGAGCCGGACCGAAGACGTAACTCCCATTGGTGACGGTCCCGCCCAGCGACTCGGCAGCCACGCCACTACCGGCCGCGTCTTCGAGGCCATTAGCAAAAGTATACTCGCGGATCGGGACCGGACTGTCCGGCACGGCCGCGCTCCACGACAGACGGTAGTACCCCCCACTGGCCACCATAGCCTGGGTCAGAACCATCGGTCCGTTATTTCCGCGCACGGGTTCGCCCACGTTGGTCCAAGCCACTTTCAGATCCGCGGCATACTGAAGCTGATACTGAGTGGTGATTCGTGAAATCCACGTGATCTGCAAATCCGTGTGGTCGACTCCCTCGGTATCCTTCCAGATCAAGCGTTCAACCTGCAGATTTTCCGGAGGCACCGCCGATTGCACCGGCCGCGGCACCAACTTCACTTTGACGGTCTCGACGAGGGTCGATTCCATGGCCGTGCGTTTGGCCCGCAGCGCCGGCGTAATCAAAGCGGCTTGACCAGCGGCGACCCGCGCGTCCTCGGCCCAACTGGACAGGTTGATCAGCTGAACTGGCTGCCCCGTAAGAGGATCGAAATCCGTACCGCCCTGCAAACGGGTCCGCAGATCATAGAACTCACTCTGCGGAGCCTCCACGCCATCGCCATCAAAGTAATAAGCATACACAAAGTCCTTCTCACGAATGGCCTGAATGCGATTAGGAGGATTCACAATGCCCTGCGGATTTCCGCTAGCATTCTGACCGGCCCAAATGTCGTCATACGTAAAAAGAATGCGCTCCTGCACCGGTGGACCGGCCGGGTTCCTGATCAAGGCACTATAATCCGTGCCCATCATGCCATAGGCCCGGGTGTCAATGCCGAGCATTGAACACAGCGTGGGCAGGAAATCGACGTGCGACACGAGTTCTTCACAGACTTTACCGGTCGGGAAATCGATGGGATTAGACCAAACCAGGGGCACGCGCAGCGCCTCTTCGTAGACGGTAAATGATTTTTGACGCAGTCCGCCGTGCGCCATGCCGTGCTCGCCATGATCGGTGGTCCGGACAATCCATGTCTGATCCAGCAAATACCGGCCCGCCGCCGAACCCTCGAGGTAATCAAGGATTTTAGCGTACTGGCTATCGACTAGCTTCAGCAGGTTGCCGTAGAAATTAAGGTAATTATTTTTCTTTTCCGGGGTTTCGAGTGTCCCCAAACCAGCGGATTTTTGGAGAAATTGTTCTTGTGCCGTCGGCTTGAAGTTATTGGCCAAGTCTTCAGTCACGGTGGGAGGCAATCCAATCGGCGGGGTGGTTGGAGCCAGCCAGTCGGCGACGCCGCCGTAATTATTGGTGTATCCACCGGCTTCCAGCGAGTTCGGGTAGCCCAGCACATCATGAGGATTGACCAGAGCCATCACCAGACAGAACGGCTTACCCCCCGGAGCGTTAACTTTTTCCTCCAGATAGGCAAGCGCATCACCGACAAAACGCGTGTCATGGTCCGCAAACCCACCACCATAATCACTCAAGGCCGTGTTGCGGCCGGCATCCGGCGGACTCCACCGCTTGAATTCATAGCGCTCGATATCATCCCATATATGCACGCCATCGACACGGTCGATCCCCTTGCTCAGGTGATACTTTCCAATAAATGCCACTTCATACCCGGCATTCGTCATCACCGCGCCCAAATGCGGCAGGGTCGGATTGAGCTGCAACTCGGCTTCTGACTGGGAAAACCCTTCGGTCAGCGTGTCGAATCCCAAGTGCTGCGCCGGATACAGTCCAGTGAACAGGGTGTTGCGTGCCGGAGTGCACATAGCCGTATTCGTATACGCCCGCTCAAAACTCACGCCCTTCGACCTCAGCCGGGTCAAACACGGGAGATTGGCCTCCGCCCAACCTTCCGGAAACCACTGCAACGCCTGTTCCTGATCCGTGATAAAAATGATCACATTGCGGTTCACCGGGGGCGATTCGGCCCGGACCGGCCCAAGATGAACCACTCCCTGCGCCGCCATCAAGGCCCCGACTCCTCCGGTGACCTTCAAAAAGTCTCGGCGCAAAAATGCGGAATGGTCAGCGATATCGTGGGTGGTCATAAGATCTATAGTCTTTCGTACGATAGATTTAATTAAGTTTTGTTCAATTTTTAAAACCACTAACCTTCCGCCCGACCGCGACGGCTCTCGCGACCACGGGGCCTGACCTGCCGTGTACCGCCGCCGCCCGTTCCTGCTTGCCTCGGTCGATTTT
>JALRGB010000549.1 GCA_023253575.1 Verrucomicrobiales bacterium | reverse complement strand
CGCCGTGAGTCAGAACGTGTTCGAGCAGATCGAGGTACGAGCGCATGATATCGGGTCAGGGGGCTTTGCGGGCGGCGGCGGCGGCTTCGCGGGCGGCTTCGCGACGGGCTTTGCGCAGCGCCTGTTCGGCGGCTTTAAATTCTTGTTCGCGCCGTTTTTTGGTGACAGCGGCAAACGTGGCCGGAGTCGGAGTCATGCGCTGCGGGTTCATGCGCAGCGGCACAGTCAGATCATCGGCGGTGCCCAGCAATCCGTCGGGTCCCATGGAAGTGATGCTCGCGGAACTCCGAAGGTCGTCAGGAAAGTGGTACTGAATGGAATTAGCCCAGGCGTCGACCAGCTCGCCAGGCTCCTGATTGCGCACCGCATGATTGCGGAGCAAATTCTTGACCGGGATAGCCTGCTTGCGGCGGACAGTTTCTTCCGGGACAGCCGGCGCGTCCTGAGGGCGAAGCATGAATTCTCGCCATTGGACCAGATCTTCCTCGGATCGACCCGCCAGTCGGTGGAAAATTTCCATAGGCGGGCCGGCTGGCCAGTGTTGGTGGTCGCCGTAATATTCTTCCAGCGCCGCTGCCGCGCGGGCCATGATGACGCGGTTCCCATCGGCCAGCATGGTAGGCAGCACCCGGCGGGTCAACAGCCAGCCGACCCCTGCGAGCAGGCCGGCCGCCAGAACCATGGCCAGAAGACCGCGTTTTTTGGTGATGGACATCAAAATAGAAGAATGAACTACCATGGAGCATCGGTTGCTGCTGGCAAGCAGGCAAGGCGCCCGGTGGCTCGGCTAATCTTCATTTCGCGTGCGCCGCCCGGCCTTGGTTTGACCGCGGCGGCGTTTGTCTTCCACCATCCGGCGTTTGACGCGCGGAGGTTTGGGCCGGTGGCGGCGCCGCTCAAGCTCGCGTTCCGCCCGATGGGCCGCCGCCGCTGCCGCTAGACGGTTTTCCAGTGCCGTGCACAGCCTCTCCATGGCAATGACCCGGTTTTGCGCCTGACTGCGCTCCTCCTGACACCTGACCTCCAGCCCGCTGGGACGATGCATCAGCCGCACCGTCGACGATGTCTTGTTAATCTTCTGCCCGCCCGCTCCCGAACCGCGGATAAACGACTCCTCAATGTCCTCGATGTCTACCCCCAAGCGCCGCAGCCTCTCGTCAACCGTCATGGATCGCTGGTCCGCCATTACTTCAAAATGCGCTATCACCCCGCCTTCAGCCACCAGAATATTCATCTCCTCCTACCACTCAAATTCCGCCGCTTATAAAAAACAAACAGGGCGGTTCCGTTCAGCCACACTGCGCACAAAACCCCCGAAAAGTACACTGCGTGTTGATGCTGATGGAACCGCCCCTGTTACCCCTTGCGGAGTACGTGATATCTCGTCCGAGCTTGTGGAGATGCAAGTATGAAAATCAGAATTCTTAACAGATGTGACAGAATCTTCATGTTTTACCACTCGCATTAGATTATCTAATCAATTTTTGCGACGGTTTTAATTCTATCTGATTGATCTGAATTAGCGGTTGGGTGGGGTGATGGGGGCAGTTGCTCATCAGAGAAAACCTGCATTGCGCGGGGGCGGACGGCTCTCTAGTATGGGCAGTATCACATGAAATTCCCGCTTATATCGTTGGTCGCGGCCTTATTGCCCGCGCTGATTCTGGCTGAAGACCCTACGGCCAAGGCCATCTTTGATGGCTCCACCTTGAATGGATGGAAAGGCATGGGGGGGCTTTGGAAGGTTGAGGACGGTGCCATCACCGGCCAGACGACCGAGCCTAACCAAGTGCCATTCAACACCTTTCTCGTTTGGCAGGATGGCGAGGTCGATGACTTTGAACTGACATTTCAGTATCGAATTGTTGGCGGTAATTCCGGGGTTCAGGTGCGCGCTTACCAGACCCCTGGATCAAAGCCGGAGGAGTATCGCATTTCTGGCTATCAGAGTGACATTGACAGTGGTGAGACTTATTCCGGGATTGTTTATTCCGAAGGTGAGCGCGGTATTTTGGCCAACCGCGGCGAGCAGACGCGCGTCACCGACGGTGCTGACGGCAATCCTAAGGTCGAGGTCACCGCCCGGCTCGCCGAGAGCGCCGATCTCCAGAAGCTGATCAAACAGCAGGAATGGAATTCGTATCGCATTGTGGCCCAAGGCAATACTATTACCAACTTCATCAATGGGGCGAAATTTTCCGAAGTTGTAGACGACGGGGCGCGGGCTCGCCGCAGTGGGCAGCTGGCCATTCAGGTGCACCGGTGGGATACGCCGATGAAGATTCAGCTGAAAGATGTGATGTTGAAACGGCTGCCGTTGAAAGATCTTAAGAAGATTGCCTTTTTTGCAGGCAAGCCGAGCCATGGTCCCGGCGAGCACGAGCACCGGGCAGGCTGCCTCCTGCTGGCGGATCAGTTGAACGCACACTTCAGTAAGCAGGTGCTGGCTACCGTCTACACCGGAGGATGGCCGAACGACCCGACCGCGCTCGACAACGTGGACGCCATTGTTTCGTTCACGGACGGCGGCGGCGGGCACCCGTTGAATTATCACCTGAAGAAACTGGATGTGGCCATGAAGCGCGGGGTTGGTCTCGGCTGCATTCACTATGCGGTGGAAACGACCGCGGGTGAGTTTGGCGAAAAATTTCTCGAATATATCGGAGGGTATTTCGAGCCCAACTGGTCGGTCAACCCGCACTGGCGTGCCGATTACACGGCGTTTCCTAAGCACGATGTGACTCGCGGGGTGAAGCCGTTCGCTACGCAGGACGAATGGTATTATCACATGCGTTTCCGTCCTGGCATGGACGGCGTGACCCCGATTCTGACCGCGCTTCCACCGAAGGAAACGCTCAGCCGCGAAGACGGTCCGCACAGTGGCAATCCCGCGGTGCGGGCGGCCATCGCCAAAAATGAACCGCAACATTTGATGTGGGTGGCCAGCCGCACGGGTAATGCCGGCCGCGGCTTCGGCTGTACCGGGTCACACTTCCACAAAAACTGGGGCGATGACAATTACCGCAAACTCCTCCTCAATGCCTGTGCTTGGATCGCCCAAGCCGACATCCCCGCCGAGGGCGTGCCATCCCCAGCCCTGACTCCGGAACAACTGGCTGCCAATCTGGATCCTAAATAATCATCCGCTGAATGGCCTGATCAGCCGTCCACAAGGCGGCTAAAGCGGCTGTTCAGGCGACCACCAAGCGAACTTGGCGGTCGCCTCCCTCCTCTCTCTCCCGATCTCTCGTTTTTATTCCTGTTTTCCTTCTCATTCTTAATCCCCATTATTTTTCTCATGACTACCCGACGTGACTTCATCTCCACTTCCAGCGCCACCCTTGGGGCGGCGGTGGCTGCCGCTCCGGTCCTGCGCGCTCAGGATCCCGCTCCATCCCCTGAATACCGCGTGGCCATGATCGGCTGCGGTGGTCGTGGCTCAGGTGCGGCCGACCAAAATCTCAGCGTGACCGGCCCCAACGTGAAACTTGTGGCCATGGCTGATATGTTCGAGGACCGCCTCAAAGGCTCCCTCAACGAATTAAAAAATAAACACGGTGTGAAGGTGGATGTGCCGGACGACCGCCAGTTCATCGGATTCGACGCCTTCCAGAAAGTGCTGGCCCTGCCAGATGTGAACGTGGTCATTCTGGCTACGCCGCCCGGATTTCGTCCGTTCCATTTCGAGGCTGCAGTCAAAGCTGGTAAACACGTTTTCATGGAAAAACCTGTGTGTGTCGATTCTTTCGGCGCCAACATGGTCATGGCCGCCGCCAAGGAAGCTGACGCGAAAAACCTCAAAGTTGTGGTCGGGTTGCAGCGCCGTTATCAGGTCGAGTATCTTGAAACCTACAAGCAGGTGCAGGCCGGCATGATCGGCGACATCGTCCGCGCCGAGGTTTATTGGAATGACAACCGCCCATGGGTCCGTGATCGGAAGGAAGGGGACACCGAAATGGAATATCAACTGCGCAATTGGTACCATTTTAACTGGCTCTGCGGTGATAACATCTGCGAACAACACATTCACAACATCGACGTGGCCAACTGGTTCCTCGGTGACAAACACCCAGTCCGTGCCCGCGGATTCGGCGGCCGCCAATCGCTCACCGACAAAAAATACGGCGAGATCTTCGATCACCACTCGGTCGAATTCATTTATGACAATGGCGTGATCGTGCATTCATTCTGCGAACACTTGCCCAATACTTGGGCCCGCGTTTCCGAAACCATCGTTGGCACCAAGGGCGTGGCCGTCGCCGGCATGATCCGTGACCACTCAGGCAAAACCCTCTGGCGCCACAAATCCGATGGCGATCCAAATCCATACCAAACCGAACACGACAAGTTCTACGAGGCCATTCAAAAAGGGACTCCGCTCAATAACGCCCACTACGGCGTGAATAGCAGCTTCACTTCCGTCCTCGGCCGCTACGCCACCTACTCCGGTAAAGAAATCGGCTGGGATGAAGCCTTGGCCTGCAACTTGCGCCTCAGCCCTGAATCGTTCGGCCCCGACGCCCAGCCGCTCGTGCTGCCCGATGCCTCCGGCAATTACCCGATCGCCATTCCAGGAAGTTATGACTGGAAAACAGGCAAAAACGCCTGATCGCCGCCGTCGCTGACTATCGCCTCCCACCTCGCCGCCGCTCCAGTCCGCTGGGCGGCGGATTTTTTTGTATGGTGATCGGGCGCATGGGTGGTGGGTGGTATTTTTTCTAGGCCATCGTCCTGATTGACCTATCGAGGTCTGGTGGCATGATTTCATGGTTTTTTTAAGCTCTGCCGCGCCATCACCTGTCATGAATTTCCGCGATCCACTTCTCGCCCGTCAGCATCACGATTTTGTGAAACGCCATTCACGCCGCAGTTTTTTGCAGGTGGGGATGGTTGGGGGATTGGGGTTGACTTTGGGGGATTTTTTCCGGTTGAAGGCCGAGCAAAAATTCTTTGCCTCCAAGGAAGGGAAGGCCAAGTCGGTTATCCACATTTTTCTGCCCGGCGGGATCGCCCATCAGGAAACCTTCGATCCTAAACCATTTGCCCCTCAGGAATACCGTGGTCCGCTGGGCAGCATTGAGACTAAGGTACCGGGGCTGCGCTTTGGCGAGCACCTGCCCAAAACGGCGCAGATCGCTGACCGCCTGACGGTCATTCATTCGATGACCCACGGCGAGGCCGCGCATGAACGGGGGACGCACAACATGTTCACCGGCTACCGCCCGAGCCCGGCTCTCACCTTCCCCAGTATGGGATCGGTCGTCAGTCATGAATTTGGCCCCCGCAACAATCTTCCGCCCTACGTCTGCGTGCCGTCGGTGCCGAATGAATATGCGCAAAGCGGCTACCTCAGCAGTGCTTACGGGCCGTTTTCCCTCGGCAGTGATCCGGCGGAAGGCGGGTTCAAGGTCCAAGATCTGGCCTTGCCCGGCGGTATCGATGCTGCCCGCTTTGAAAAGCGCCGCAGCTTGCTCAAAACAGTCGATTCCCACTTCGCCTCCGTCGAAAAAAGCGATCGTGTCGAAGCCATGGATACGTTTTACCAGCGGGCGTATTCGTTGATCAGCAGCGAGCATGCGCGCGACGCTTTTGACATTGCCAAAGAATCGGATGCCATGCGCGATCAATACGGACGCAATACCGCCGGTCAGCGGATGTTGATGGCCCGCCGTCTCGTGGAATCCGGCGTTCGTTTTGTCTCGCTCA
>JALRGB010000408.1 GCA_023253575.1 Verrucomicrobiales bacterium | reverse complement strand
TCTGAGAATTTTACTCCTAACGCATACTTAAATAATTAAATAATCATCAGGTTACAAAGAATTGATCCAGCGAAACCTCTCAGGGGCTTCGCAGGACTTGCACGCTTTCCAGCGCACAACGCACAAATTAACTTATTTGCTACTCCATTGCTCACCGCTTTGTCAGCAAAGGACACAATGAAAACCAACATCAAATCAAAGAACAATCTCTGGGGACAAAAAAGCCAGCCGCCTTTTGAACGACTGACTCATCTCTTCCCAATCGCCGGACTGTTTCGCCCGGGATGAGAACTCTATCCACACGCTCACCTCACGCAATCACTTTCTTTCACTTTTTGACATTATTTCTGATCCCTTCTCCGGTTTTTACCGAGGCCCGAGGTATAAAACGCCTGCTCCAATCTGGTGGGGAGTCGTGGTGGCTTCGCCAGGCCGGGTGGCCGCGGGCAGGGCGACGGCGGGATTATGGCCCTGACTGAGGAGTTTGGCGGCGGCTCCCGAGACTAGGGCCGCGGCCTGCGAGGTACCGTCGCCGAGGACAAAGGAAGACTCGCCGTGATTAGAATAGGCTGAAGGCACACTGACGGCCGGGGCGGCCAGCGTGGGACCACCCGCATTCGAGAAGTAGGCGAGACGGCCGTTGCGATCGACCCCGCTCACGGACACGACCCCGTCATAAGCGGCCGGATACGCCATGACACCGGCTTGTTCATTGCCGGCGGCCGCCACTAGTAAGACATTGCGCTGCTGGGCATACGCGACCGCTTGGCGAACCAAGGCCGAATCGCCGTATCCAGCACCGCTAATGTTCACAATCTGCGCTCCGCGATCGACCGCCTCCCGGATTCCCTGCGCAAGAACAAAACTATCCCCCTCCCCCGCCGCATCAAAAATCCGCACATCGAGGACTTTGGCCCCGGGAGCGACGCCTTCCGCCCCGTCCGCGGTGCCGACAATGAGCGAGCCCATGGCGTCGCCATGACCGTTAAACGGCTGCCCATCACGAACCAGATCGATATGACCCAAGATCTGTCCACTCGCGAAGGTTGGATGCGCGGTCAGACCGGCATCGAGGACCGCGACCGTGACCCCCCGGCCCCACGACGAGCGGTCTGTGTCCGCCCCCAGAGAACTAAACAGGCTGCTGCCAAACGGGGCCGCTCCGGCATTGGTGCGCTCCTCGACCTCCGGTACACCCGGAATCTTAAAAAGGTAGTTGGCCCCCACATCATCGATATCCGCCAGATTGCCGGTTAGCTCTCGGCGCAAGGAGTCGATTGAGTCGTACCCGACACGCACGGCGAGAAATCCATCGAGCCGGGCCAGCACTTTCAGTCCGGCGGCGGCGGCGCGGCGAAGGAAGGCGTCGTAGGCGGCCCGCGACTTGAAGCGGAGGATGGCTTCGTTTTCGATAGCTCCGACTGACTGCACGCGTTGCTGCAGCAGGGAATCCAGCAGCCTATTGAGTTCTTCCTCCGTCAGGCTGTGTTCAGCGGCAGCGGCGGCGGCCGGGGCGGATGGGTCTTGGGCCTCGAGTTGTGGCAGGATGATGCGACTTTCTGTGAGGCGGCGCAGCCGGGAAGATTCCTGCCACCTCCCGACACCGATCCACATCAGCACGGCCAGTAGCAGCAGTCCGAAGACCATCGGTACGGCGAGCCAAGTCATCAGGGGGCGATCGTCCTTCATAATAAGTGGGTGGGCGGCCTGCAAACCGCTTGGATGGGAAGTTGGTCACTCGAGACAGCGACCGTGTTCAATCGTCGATCATAAGCCCTTTCTGTGGAAAATCGAATTTTCCCCCGTGACTTCTTGACAAATGCCAGCTCTCCATCAGTCTGTTTGTTCCCGTTTCCGGGCCGTCTACGGTCCAGCCGTTGATCGGTCGCGATCCTGTTTCCATCCCGGAGGGAAGTTCCCCATTCACCCTGAGGCCAGCATCATGCCGAACGTCGAAGTCATTCTCAAAGAACAAATCCAGGGCCTCGGAGCCGAGGCCGACATCGTAAAGGTGCGGGCCGGTTACGCCCGTAATTTCCTCGTTCCCCAAGGCAAGGCCTTGGAAGCGACCCGCACCAACAAGACTCGTTTGAAAGTCCTGCAGGCCCGCCGCTCCGAGCGCGAAGCAAAGGAACTTTCAGAGGCTGAAGCTATTGCGACCAAGCTGAAGAAGGTGACAATTCGTCTCACCCTGAAGACAGGTGCTGATGGCCGGGCCTTCGGTTCCGTCACCAGCCACGATTTGGGCGCCGCCCTTGCCGAGCAAGGACCGAAGGGCCTCGTCCTCGAGCGTCACGCCATCCAGCTGGACAAGGCGATCAAAACCACTGGGAAATTTGATGTTCCCGTGCGTCTGCACCCACAGATTACCACGACACTGCGCGTGGTGGTCTCGCCGGAATCGGGCGAACAAGTGGCGGATGATGAATCCGACGCCAGCTAGTCATCGCTGATCAGCGGATGAAATGATGGAAGGCGGGCCACCATGGCCCGCTTTTTTTGTATATGATGACTGTTTTCTCGGCCATTTTCTGCTTTAAATGCATCCATTATACGCTATAGAACGCGAGTGACCCGTTGTTGCGCAGGAACCCTCCTTCCGACTCTCATCATCCTTTGGATGATAACGCCGTGGGCATGTTCGGCGGCCTCGGCAGTCACGGCGGTCACTCACGAGCCGCCCTCTCATGCCGCAGCGACGCTGGTCTCGCTTCCAGCACGGGTGGAGATTGCCTCCTCCAGTGCCACGTTGGCCATTCCTGAGCCCGTCTCGCTAGCAGTCTTCGCGATGGGCATCCTGCTTTTATTTCGCCGCAGGCGATTTTAAATGGGGTCATCCGCCGACTCGCCGCCATGTGGGACGGACCACGCGGTTGATCTTCAAATACTGCCCCCCATTTGGAGTTGGAACCCACTGCAACTCCACGACAGGGAAATACAATGTTCTCCATTCGTAAAGTTCGGC
>JALRGB010000386.1 GCA_023253575.1 Verrucomicrobiales bacterium | reverse complement strand
GGCGGAGTATATCCGGGAGAATCCGGTGAAGGCGAAGCTGCGGGAAAGACAGTTCATACTGGAGAGTGGACAGGAGCGGGGACTTTCCAGTCCCCGGCCGATTGAAGAAGCAGGGGGACAGGAATGTCCCCCCTTCGTTCTGGGACGTTTGGAAGCCAAGGTAAAGAGCTTCTGCGCCATCCCGCAGGTGCTGGCCTTTCTGAAGGACTACATCGTCCTTGCCGAGAAAAATGGACTCACGCCGTCCACCGCACCCCATCACGATCCCTCCCACCGCAGCCTCACCCGATGATCGCGGTGATCGGTCGGCCGTGGTCAATCTCCAGTCGCTTGCGCCCGGGGATTTCCAACCGCCGGGAATCCAGCCCCAGCTGCTGCAAGATGGTGGCATGGATGTCGGTGACGTAGTGACGGTTTTCGACCGCATGGAACCCGATTTCATCGGTGGCCCCGTGCACGACGCCGCCTTTGATGCCGCCGCCCGCCATCCACACGCTAAATCCGTAAATATGGTGATCGCGCCCGTCCGCCCCCTGTGACCCAGGTGTCCGGCCGAATTCAGTGGCAAAAACAACGAGCGTTTCGTCGAGTAGCCCGCGGCGACTGAGGTCCTCTAGCAGGGCGGCCACCGGCTGGTCGACCGAGCGTGCCAGCGATTCGTGATTGGCTTTCAATCCGCTGTGAGCGTCCCACGCCCCGGCGCCGCCGCCGCCATGCTGGATCTGAATGAACCGGACGCCTCGCTCCACCAGCCTCCTCGACGCCAGAAGCTGGGAGGCAAATTCTCGGGTGTGCGGCTGGTCAATTCCGTAGAGCGCTTTCGTCTCGTCCGACTCTTTGGAAAAATCCATGACCTCGGGCACCGACTGCTGCATGCGCCAAGCCAGTTCATAAGACGCGATCCGCGCTGACAGAATCGGGTCATCGGGGTATGCAACCCCGCGCAGACCGTTGAGCTGGCGCACCAGATCCATACCCACCCCGCGCACTCCGTCCGCACCCGGTTGCGCCGGTTGGCCAAAATCAAGCGGCCGCACCGGATCAATCCGCAAGGGCACCGCATCATGGGCCGGTCCTAGATACAACCCGTCTTTCTTGATCCAGTATTCCCGCGTCCCCATGGAAATAAACTGCGGCAGATTATCGTTCAAACTGCCCAGCCCATAATGAACCCACGCCCCCAGCGTCGGAAACTCGCCGTCAAGCATGTTGCGCCCCGTGTGAAATTGAGCCTGTGCCCCATGGTTGCTGTCGGTCGTGTACATCGAACGCACGACGGCCAGACGATCGACATGCTTGGCAATCTGCGGAAACCAGTCGCTGACCTCAATGCCGCTCTGCCCATGCTTTTTAAAGCCCACCTGCAACGGATACAGCGTGTTCCGCTGGTTGCCATTGGCGTCCGGCACCAGCAGCCGCTCCAACGCCAGCCGCGCCGGATCTTGGGCCGCCGCAAACGGCGTCTCCGCAATCGTCTTGCCCGCATACCGGTTCAACATCGGCTTGGGATCGAAACTCTCCATGTGGCTGACCCCGCCATTCATGAAAAGCCAAATCACACTCTTGGCTTTCGGCGCCGTCTGCGGCAACCCGTCCGGAGGCGACCACATCACTCCCTCCGCCCGGCTCTCGCGCTGCATCATCGCCCCCAACGCCAGCCCGGTAAAACCAAGACCAACATCAGCAAGGAAAACACGTCGATTCATACGGCCAAGTCGGGGACAGTTCATCGTCTAACGCTGGGTGACAAAATCATTGTGGTTGATCAACGACCACACCAAATGAGCCCGAACCGCCACCTCGGAAACCGTTGGCTCTAGCCGCCGCCACTCCGCCAACGCCCTCCGACACGCCGCCACTTCCGCCTCACCCGGATGAATCGCCACCAAAACCATCCACGCCCGCCGGATAAATTCTAGGTCATCAACCACCGCATCCTCCACCACCGCATCCTCCACCACCGCATCCGCTGCAGCCGGTCCATCCGCCGCTCCGGCCACCGGACGCGACAACCTCGCGGCAATCCGTTGCGACGCCTCATGCACCAGCCCGCTATTAGACAGGGCCAGCGCCTGCTGGGGAACAATGCTTTGATCGCGTTGATAACACTCTTTGGCAGCAGGCCCGTCGAACGTCGTCAGGAACATATTTCTTTCATTATTGGAATGAAAAAAGTACAGACTGCGGCGGAAGGACGTGTCCTGTTGGGCCGCCAGCACGGGCGGCCCTCCCATGGTGAGGTCGAGTGACCCACTGTGTGTGAGGATGGAATCGCGGACGACTTCGGCGTCGAGCCGAAGGGGAGTGCGGCGCCACAAGTGGCGATTGTCTGGATCCACGGCGAGCGACAATTCGGCGCCAGCCACCGAAGAGGACCTGCGATACGCCGCCGAGGTCACGATCAAGCGGTGCAGGTGCTTCATGCTCCATCCACTTTCGATGAATTCGACCGCCAGCCAGTCGAGCAGTTCCGGATGCGTGGGGGCCGCGCCCTTACGGCCGAAATCAAACAGAGTCGCCACCAACGGTTGCCCCATGTGGCGGGCCCAGAGATGGTTGACGGCCACCCGCGCCGTGAGCGGGTGACGGGGGTCGGTGATCCACTCGGCGAGGGCGGTCCGCCGGCCGGTGCTGACTTGAGGAAACGGAACGTCTGGATCATCGGCGGACGAATTGCGGAAGCGCGTGGGCGTCCACCGAGCGCCAATCAGTCCGGCCCATGAAGCATCTGCCGCCACCGGCTCGTGCACCGCCGCCGCCGCCCGGTCCAATGCATCGCGGGCCTCCCGCAGTTCCTTATCGACCGCTTCTTTTTGCTCGGGTGCCGCCGTCAAGAGTCGCTCTTCTTTCTCATACACCGCAAGCCGAGCCTGGGCCGCTTCCAGCTCGCGTCCGGCCACCACTGCCGCTGCCGCTGCCGACGGCAGCCCGGCCACCTTGTCACCAGACTCATTCCACCGGACGCGCATCGCTTCCCCGCGGGCCTCGATACTCCGCACCCGAGCCGCCGCCACCACCTCCGCCTGCGCGGCCGTTTGCAGTCGAGCCGCCGCCGCCGCCAGCTGCGCACGCGCTCCCGCCAGCGTAGACGCCGGCGGCACCGGCTCGCTAGGCTCCCGCAAACGAACATCCTCGGGCAGCGGCGCGATCGTGATTTCATGAAAAATCGCCAATGCATCAAAGGTGGTGAATTGCAGGCACCCTGGACGCCGCGGCAAGGGCGAGCGCCACGCCAGCACCGGCTCACCATCGAGAAACACATTGACCAAGGTATCCCGCACTTGGACCCGCAGGCGGTGCTCTTGTCCGGCCGTCACCGGGCGCGGCGACGCGCCATCACTAGGATACTGCCATTCCGATCCACGACGAAAAGCCGCCTGCACTTTCGGGCCACCGGCAAAAGCGCTGCCATACACGGAGATCTCACTCTCCTCCGGCGTCAGCGGTTCTTCCACAGGCCGGCCCGGCCCGTCAAAAGCCAGTCCCACACTGCGCCACTGGATGCCCCCCAGCGTAGTGAATCGCAGCGTGACATCAAAATCTCGCGGCACCGGCTCCAAAAACCGGAGAGCCGCAGTCATCGGCCCGTCACGCTTTTGCTCAAGCCCGCCCGGTACCACAGACCACTCCCCCCCCAACACGCTCCAACGCTCCGAGTCCAATAACTCAAAACCCTCGGTCATCACCCCCGCCACCGGCGCCGCCGCCACATCAGAAACCACCGCCGAAGTCGCTTCCACCTCCGACAGCCTCTGCTGCGCACGAGCCGCGTCTTCCTCAGCCGTCAATCGCGCCCGCTCAGCCGCTGCCAACTGCCCGCGCGCCGCCGCCACATGCGCGTCAATCACCCACGGCTGCCGCTCCGGTTGCCACGCCACCGGTGGCAATACCACCGGTCTCACCACCAACTCACCCAACGCCAAAATCGACGGCACCCCAGGAGTCATGACCGTCGTCCGGTCAGGCCGCGCCTCATCACCACGGATAAACCTCCATGTCGGTTCATCCAATAAACCATCGTAAACTCTCGGCACACCGTCACGCTCGAAATCAACTTCTCCCGGAACCATGTCGAGCCGCACCTGATAAGGCTCAAAAAAGGCCCTGATTCGGTAATAATCGAGCTGCGAGACCGGATCGTATTTGTGATCGTGACACTTGGCGCAATTAACCGTCAATCCCATCAGCCCTTTGCTCACGTGTTCCACGGTTTCCTCCATCCACGGATGGCGGTTAAAAAGGAAAAAGTTCCGCGCCAGAAATCCGGTGGCCCGCAGTTTGGACATGTCTCCCGGATGCAACTCGTCGGCGGCCAGCATCAGACGAACCATTTCCGCATAAGACATGTCTTCGTTCAGCGACTCCACAATCCAATCGCGCCAGTGCCACATGTGCTTTTGGCTGTTGCGCAACTGATCGCCCAGCCCCCACCAATCGCTGTACCGCCAGACATCCATCCAGTGGCGCCCCCATCGCTCGCCATGCCGGGGATCAGCCAGCAGTCGATCCACCGCCGTCTCGTACTCCGCCCGTTGATCCTCTTTCCCCCCACGCGCAGCCGCTTCTAGGTCATCGAGCCCGGGCGGCAGCCCGACGAGATCAAAATACAACCGGCGCCAGACGACCTCCGGCGACGCCTCCGGCTGCGGTACAATCCCGTGCGCACGATGCTGCGCCTCAATAAAAGCATCTACTGGATGCCCCTCGCTCAGCCCGTCCCCCGCCGGCACAGGCGGCCTCGCCAGCGGACGAAAGGCCCAATGATCCTGCGGATCAACCTCCGGTAACTCGTCTTCCGGTGCCACCGCCCCGGCATCAATCCAGTCTCTCAAGACCTGAACCTGCCCAGCATTAAAAAGCTCGCCTTCATGCTCCGGCGGCATCCGCTCGTCCTCGTCGCCCGCCATCACCCGCACCACCAGCAGACTGCCAGCCGCATCGCCAGGTATGACCGCCCCCCCCGAATCACCCCCTCGAAGAATCATTCGAGCCGTGTCCAGCCGCAAGCCGCCTTCCTGCTTCAACGCCCCGTGACACGCATAACACCGCTCCCGCAACAACGGCTTCACCTGCCCCACATACTCAACCTCCGCCCGCACACCCCCACCCACAGCCGCCACGGCCGCCAAAATTACCACCCTCAAAGGTCGCCACTGACTCGAAAATGACATTAGAAAATCAAAAGGAAGACGAAACAAAACAACAGAAGACTGATTTATTCTATGCCCCCGCCCGTCCTGCTCAACCTGCTTCCGGGATCAGGGCAACCCGCATCATCACTCGACCCCGCCCTGCCCTGAGACACACGTCCCGACCACCCCCCATCGCCCAGCTCACCGACACGTCTGCCGGGTGAGGCTCACCGGCGACGGCCACCGGTGCCTGATCCACTTTCAAGATCAACGAAACAGCAGAGGCAGGAAATCCACCAGATAACGACGCCACACCGGCCAGCTGTGATCCCCTTCGGTGACGACGTAGTCGTGTTTGACCCCGGCCTTGGTCAGGGCGGCGTGCACCTCCTCATTGCGCTCAAAGAGAAAATCTTTTTTCCCGCATGCGATCCAGAAAAGATTGAGCCCGTCGTTGAGGCGCGCGGCTTGGGGGAGTCCAGCCTCCATCGTCGGCCCGTCAGGCGGTGCCGCACTAAACGCCCCAATGTGCGAAAACACATCAGAATGACGCAAGGCCAGGGTCAAAGCATGGCGCCCGCCCATCGAGAGCCCGGCAAAAGCACGATGCGCCGCCCCGGTGCGTACCGGATAGTTTTTCTCGATGAATGGGATAACCTCATCGATGAGCTCACGGGCAAAGGCGTCGGTATTCTCGGCGGCATAACCATCACTCCACCCTCTGGGAGGAGGCAAAGCGTGCGCATCAGGCATGACAATCAGCATGGGCCGGGCGCGACCAGCCGCCACCTGCGAAGCCAAAATCTGGTCGGCCTTGCCATGAACGGTCCACGTCTCTTCAGTATCGCTGAACCCATGGCTCAGATAGAGCACCGGCAGCGGCGCGTCAGCAGCAGCGCCCGCCCGCAAGCCCGGAGGCGTAATGACGACGACCGAGCGCCAGGTTTCAAGTTCGGCTGACCACCCGGTGTGGCGGTGAACCGCAGCGGCCGGCACCTCCTGCGGATCCCATGGGGCGGGTGGGTCCGCCGGAATGTGGAGGATGCTCGAGCCCGGCCACCGCTGCGGCTTGAGCGCCCGATTGAGCGGATCAGGCAGACTGGTGCCATCGACCACCATCGAGTATTCGTAAACCCCAGCCCCCACCGCCCCGGAAGTGGTCCCGGACCAGTTGTCTTCTCCGTCTTTGGTCAGCACGACCTCCGCACCAAACTGGCCGCGAGCGACGACCTGACCCGCCTTGGCGGAACGAAAACGAAATGTCACCCGTCCGTCCGCTCCCACCTCGGGCGACCCCCCGGTGATCTGCTGGCGGGCGCCCGGTCGGCGTAAGGAAGGGACAGGCGTATCCTGAGCGTGCATGACAGAGGCAGAAATAAAACCAAGGCCGGACCCAACCGCGGCCATCAGAACGAGGGATTTGGAAAACGAAATCATGGAGATAGAATAATATGACGGCCACAAGCCCTTGTTCACGCGTCACGTGAAGCAAGGTCCTGTATCAGCCTTCGTTATCCAATTCCTCCCCGGCCGAAAGAAAAGCGCTAATTACCCGCCCCGGCTTGCCAGCTTTTCCGAGCCAGCTCCAGCTGCTCCGCACTCAACCCAAAGGCCTTGAGCACACCTTCAGCCATCATCTTGTTGCCCGCAGGATTCATATGAACGCCATCAGTAGTCAGCAAGACCCCGGCCTGACCCGGTCCAGCCGCAGCCACCGCCTTTTGCATGTCCGCATTTAAATCAGCCAGCAGGCATTTTTTCTCCTTCGCCAGTGCCCGGAGAAAATCATTGTAAGCGGCTAGCTTTTGATTGTTCTCGTTGGGCTCGTCTTCCCCAATCATCGTCGCCGTCAAAATCATGACCTGAACTCCGGCCGACTGGCACCGCTCCACGATCTGCGTGATGTTTTTCTTATACTGGTCCAGCGGCACGCCGTTGGCGCCATGCCAGACATCATTCACCCCGCAGCTCAGCGTCATCCAATCTGGCTTCCCGGCGAGCGCGTCGCGTTCCAGACGCTCCAGCATCTGGTCGGACTTGTGGCCACCGATGCCGGCCGGAATCGATGACGCCTTGACCCCGACCGCCGCCAACCCTTTGATAACCAAAGTAACATATCCATCCGGCTCCGCCCCCTGCTGGGTGATGGAATCTCCCATAAAAGCAATCTTCTGGTTCGGTTTGACGGCGGGTTCGGCCATGGCCGCCGGAGCCATGATCAGATGTGCGCCCAAAGCCGCCACCGCTAGCGCCGCCCCCAAAAACCGCGATGAGGAGGTCCCCATACCATGGGAAATCACATGGGAAGAATCAGAATTGTCAGCAGAAATCGCGAGCCTCGTGTGCATAGAGTTAAAATGAATGGATGAGAAATCATCCTGCACTGATCCGCCATTCAGGTCCATCAAATTGCACACCCCGTTGATTGCAGCCCAACCGGAAGGAATAGTGGACACAAAGCTGAAAAAGGTGGCCCCTTCTACTTTTCGCAGGGCCGCTCATCCGCAACTCGATGCTTGTCGAATTGGCAGGAGGCGGGCAGGATACTTTATTCAAGCAGCCATATTCATTCATACATCAATCTGACCATGTCTCACGCGATGAACCGCCGTCGATTTCTTGCCACCTCCGCGGCCGGGCTAGGCACCCCGCTCATCCTTCCCGCCCGCATTTTGGGAAAAGACGGAGCCGTGGCCCCAAACAGCAAGGTGCGCCTGGCGTGCATTGGCGTCGGAGGCATGGGCACCGGCAACATGCAATCATTCCTGAATGACGAACGGGTGCAAGTGGTGGCCGTCTGCGATGTGGATGCCACCCACCGGGAAGCAGCTCGAAACATAGCTGGGTTGAAGGAGGCTGATGCGTATGGAGATTTTCGCGAGGTACTGGCCCGGAAGGACGTCGATGCGGTCATGAATGCGACCCCTGATCACTGGCATGCCTGCATCGCGACCGCGGCGGCCGCAGCGGGCAAGGACCTCTACACGGAAAAGCCATTGGCGGGAGGAATCGCCGACGGCAGGGCCGTGTGCGACGCGGTCAAAACCCATCAGAGAGTGCTTCAGTGCGGCACGTGGCGGCGTTCCGTCATGAAGACGCGTCTGGCCTGCGAATGGGTGCGCAACGGATACATCGGCGAGGTCAAACTGATTGAAGTTGGTGTTCCCGGCCGCTTTGCCATTGCCGGTGGATTTACCGGAACGGAAGCACCGCAGGAGGTGCCTCCCGCGCTGGACTATGAGATGTGGCTGGGCCCAGCGCGAGCCGCGGCCTACACGGCGGCCCGATGTCATTTTAATTTTCGCTGGATCAACGACTATGCTCCTGGTTACATTACTGACTGGGGCGCTCATTTTCTCGATGTGGCCCAATGGGGTGCCGGCATGGACGAGACCACCGCCACCGAAATATCGGCCACCGAAGTGACGCGGCGAGGCGAGGGGATCTACGATGCGCCGGAGAGCTTCCGGATTGAATATCAATATGCTCATGGTCTCCGCATTGTGATGTTTAGCACTACCGATCAAAATAAGTGGGGCGTCCGATTTGTCGGCAGCTCGGGGTCAATTTTCACGGAGAACGAACGGCTTGAGACCGACCCGGCCTCGCTGCGCACAGTGAAGCTGAAGGACGGTGACATCCGGTTGTTCGAGTCCAAGAGCCACCATCGCAATTTTATTGATGCTGTATTGAGCCGTGGACAAACGGCGGCTCCGGCCCCGGCGGCTCACCGGGCCGCCACGATGTGCCATCTTGGCGCCATTTCTGCGGCCCTCGGCCGGCCCGTCACCTACGACCCGGCCGCAGAGAACTTCGGCCGTGACGAGCCCGCCAACGCGCTGTTGTCCTGCCCGCTGCGCGGACCTTGGAAATTGACAGTGTGACCGGCTGGCGGCCGGGGCGCGCCGGTTTGACGCTTCCGGCCGGAGGCGCGCCTCGGGTATCTCCCTACTTGCGCGACGAGCGGATCTGTTTCCATTCTGATCGATGACA
>JALRGB010000436.1 GCA_023253575.1 Verrucomicrobiales bacterium | reverse complement strand
GTCTTCGCGCAAGTGAATGGTGATTTGGTCGGCTCCGCCGGCTATCGCATCGCGGGCGGCTTGGAGGAGATCGGGTTCAACCGCGGGCAGGTGGGACAGGCCGCGGAAGCGGGCCTGCCGGAGCGTGGCCACGTGGTCGATATTAACGCCGAGTTGGAGACGGGACATGGGATGCGGTAGGCAGGAACGAAAGACGGCACAGCGGACGGCAGATTGTTGAAGGGTCATGCCGCGGTCGGTTTTTATGAATGGACATGAATCGCCGTGAATAAAAGCGGGAATACTGGTAATTTGCAGTCTGGCGGTTGAGCGGCGCCGTCACCAGTGTGTCGTCACGGATGGTGGGGAGCGGGCCGCCAAGAAAGAAGCACAGAGGGAGCTGCGATCGATCGGCCGGGGCGGTTGGCCGGGCATTGTTGACGGACAAACCCGGAGGCGGGAATGAATGGACTCCGCAAATAAGGGAACCGCTCAACCGGGGAATGGAAATAATTGTGCCAGAGACGGCGGGTTTTGCCCACCAGAAACAAGGTTTCTGATCCCGCCGTCTCCAGCGCGCCACGAACACCGCACACACGGGCCGCAGACAGGTAATTAGATTCTCGCAAAAAAATCGGGAACGTTTCAAGAAAACATCACGATTTCGTGAAATAAAATTTTTCGAAATAAATTGCGTATTTTTTTCTTTCTGCTATGCGCCGCGCATTGCTGGGTGTTGCCATGGCGCGCGGTAGGGCCGTTGCAGACGTGATTTGGCTTCGTCATCACCGTTGATGGTGCCGTGGGCGGCGTCCCAGGGGAGTGATCGACCGAGGTCCATGGCGACATTGGCGAGGATGCAAGCGATGCTGGAAGTGGCGCCTTGTTCGATGTCGGCCACCGGGCGACCGCGGGTGTGGGTGGCTCGGAGAAGGTCTTTGAGGTGACCGCGAATGGCAGGGGCCACGTGTTTTTCAAGATCCTTCTCGGTTTTGTCCTCGGGGAATTCCTCTAATTCCATGACGACCTCGCGGGAGATGGGAGATCCACCTTTGTTGAGCGGCGTGAAATCGTATCCATTGACGCTGCCTTTGAGCGTTCCTTTGTCGCCATAGATGGTGAAGCCCCATGGATATTTAGGATCGGGGGCTTCGCCGTAGGTGCGGTGAGTCCAGACGACGTTAAAGGCCGGGTGTTCAAAAGTGGCAACTTGAGTGTCGGAGATGTTGGCTTTGCTGTTTTTCTGAACAAATATGCCGCCTTGGGAACTGACGCGGCTGGGCGCGCCCAGATCTAGCAACCACCTGACGGTATCGTACATGTGCACGCACATGTCTCCGACGATGCCGTTGCCGTATTCCATGAATGCGCGCCACCCGCGCGGGTGCACCAGTTCATTGTAGGGCCGCAGCGGCGCCGGGCCGGTCCATAAATCGTAATCGAGATGAGCCGGTGGCATCGAGTCAGGCGGATGGCCCTGAGCCCGCATGTGGTAATAACAATGGATTTCGACATGCCCGATCGTGCCCAACAGGCCTGCTTTGACGATGTCTCGGTGGGCTTCCATTAGGTGGGGCGTGCTCCGACGTTGCGTGCCAATTTGCACGACGCGCCCCAGACGGCGGGCGGTTGCGACCATGGCCAGACTCTCCGCGACGTCCAAACTGGTCGGTTTTTGGCAATAGAGATCAGCGCCGGCCTCCATGGCTTCGATGGCATGCAAGGCGTGCCAGTGGTCGGGTGACGCGATCAGCACGAGGTCCAAATCTTTTTCTTTCAGCATTTCCCGGTAGTCGCGATACGTCCGCGGTGATTTTTTCGAGATTTGTCGTGACGCGACCTGAGCGGCGGCGTCGGCCAGCATGACCGAATCCACATCGCAGAGTGAGACCACCTCGACGGGTGCGACCTGCAACAAGCGCAGCAGGTCACATTTTCCGTACCAGCCGGTGCCAATTAAACCGACGCGTTTTTTCATGCCGGCAAATTCCTCGGCGTAGGGAAAGCGGGTGGTCGAGACGTAAGCGGCCGCCCCGAAGGCGGAAGTGCGTAGAAAAGATCGTCGATTCATGAGTGGAATACGGATGGGGGTTGGCTGAACGGTGAAAAAAATTCAGGGCTTGGGCTGGGTCGGCGCGGCGACAGGCGGCTCGGGTTGGGGTGCAGGTGTGGCTGGGGTACCGGTGATGACGATATCATCGAAGCGGGCGGTGTCATCGAACGATCCGAAGCCGACCTGGCCT
>JALRGB010000364.1 GCA_023253575.1 Verrucomicrobiales bacterium | reverse complement strand
GAGCAGCGCAGTGCTCACATCTTGTAGTTCGCAAGGGAGGTCGATTTGTTACACACAAAATGCGATTTTAATGAAAAATGTTGGGCGACGGTTGTTGGACGGCGAAAAAGCGGAACGTGGAGGGGCGGAATTTTGCTGTTTTGTGGTAGTTCCTGCGCTAGGAATGGCGGGGTGAGGGTGACTTCTTTTTTTCGAATGATGGGGCGCCGTTGGTTTTGGCTGACGGCGATGGTGGGGGTACTGGGGTTGGGGGTGGGGTATCGCGGGATTTTGCGGGGGGTGGCGCACGGGTGGATTGTGGATGAACCGCCGGCGCCGGCGGCTGCGATTGTGATTCTGGGTGGAGGCGAGGACTATCGACCTTTTGCCGCGGCTCGTTTGTGGCGGGCGGGGTTGGCCCCGGTGATTTTAGTGCCGGACGTGGAGGTGCGGGCGACAGAAGCGCTGGGTTTGCGGCCGACGACGACCCAGGTCATCCTCGGGGTCCTTAAAGCCGAGGGAGTGCCGGAAAGTGCCATTGTGAAGATTGGTCAGGCCGTGACCAGCACCCGCGATGAAGCCATGGCGGTCCGCACCTGGGTGAACACCCTGCCGCCCGCCAGCGCCAGCGGGCCCCGCCTCCTGATCATTCCCACCGATCCTTTTGCCACGCGCCGCACCAACTCCTTCTTCGAAAAAACACTGCCTTCATGGGACGTGCGCGTGGTGCGCACCGATCCGGTGAATATCGACGTGGAGGCATGGTGGACCAATGAGGATGGCTTGATATCGTTTCAAAACGAATTCATCAAAACCTTGCTCTACGCCGTTAAATACTGAGGCCCGCCCGCGGCCTGCGGCCCGGACTGTGGCCCGGACTGTGGCCCGCGCGGCCAGTGGCCCGTCATCTCCTCCCTGCCAACTGGCAGGCGAGGTCATGGCTCATCGACCCCCAATCCGACCGAGAACGACGTAGAGGGTTTTAAGGAAGATGCTGCAGTCGAGAACGAGGGAGGCGTGGGTGACGTAATGGAGATCGAACGCGAGTTTATGCGCGGCGTCCTCGACGCCTTCGCCATATGGGTAGTTGACCTGAGCCCAGCCGGTGAGGCCGGGTTTGGCGAGATGGCGCAGGTGGTATCCTGGCAGGACATCTTGATAATCATTGACGCAGACCGTCCACTCGGGGCGGGGACCGACCAGACTCATGTCGCCCCGCACAATGTTGAGCAGCTGAGGGATTTCGTCGATCCGCGAGCGGCGCAGCAGGCGCCCGAGGCGGGTGATGCGCGGGTCACCGACGGTGGTCGTGGCCCCCGCTTTTTCCGCATTCAAGGCCATCGTCCGGAACTTAAAAATCGTAAACTCGCGGCCACGCAGGCCGATGCGCTGCTGTCGAAAAACCGCGGGGCCCGGGCTATCGAGCCGAATCGCGACCCAGACCAATGCGCAGAGTGGAGCCGTCACGATCAACGCGCTGCCGGCAAGACAGATATCCATCAATCGCTTGATCTGACTGAACGCCGAGGTTTGCACATGCCGAAATTCCTGACTCAGCAGCCATTGGGTCGGATCGCAACCGAGATCGAGCATGCGCAGCCGCTGGCTCCAGAACGACTGCCACGTGTAAACCGTCAGGCCGGTGACATGCAAATGGGCGAGGATCGCACCACTGACGACCGATTCCGCCCCCGGACTGAGAATCAACTTGGGGTCCATCTGCGGGTTTGCTTGGCTCGACCAGACCATGGCATCGATCCTCCCCTGCAGCGAATCGGAGGGAAGATCGAACGGATCGATACGAATCAGATCGAACGAGCGTCCGCGCAGGCCGAGACCGTGACGCAGGCGAATTTCAGCGTCGTGATCGCCGAGGAGAACGAGCTTGAGATGACTGCGCCCATGGGTGCGACCGGCAAACGTGCGACGAATAATCACACTGAGAGCGGCAAAAATAAGCGGCGCGGCCAGCAGCAAAAAGCGACTCGGCTGCCCGGATAATCCGTAACTGCCAAGTAATACCACGCCCGCCGCGCCCAAAACAGTGGCCGCCAGCCCGGCCAACATCGACTCCGCCGAAAACCGTAGCGAGGCAAAATCCGTATCCCGGTCGTAGGCGCCAATCAACCATGCGGCTGCCAGCGAGACCGAAAAAGGGATCAAAATCACACTGATGTTCGGAAAAGAAGAACCACTGCGAGCAATGTTCACAAACCCCAAACACGCCACAAAAGAAAAAACCCACAACATCGCGTCGATCAACACCCATGGCATCGAACATTGTTTCCACGAGAGGGCGGAACGACCGATCGTCGGGAGAACAGGCAGAGAATGAGGCAGGGACGACACAGGTGGATGCGTCATAGCAGGTTTCATTCCAAGAGGACGCTCGAGTTGGTCGGGTAGCAAAGGCATGCGGTCAAATGGTCGAGTCGGCAGGAGGGTGGCGTCGTGATCAAAAAACAAATTGGTGTACCACTCTAAGCTAATAATGAAAAATTTCCATACTAATTCCGATATAAATGCATCCGCGGTGACAATCGCCAAGCAAAAAATGTTCGGTCCGCGCCCTGTTTTTTTTACGTCCATTGGTATTGCCCCCGGGTGGGTTTCGAAGGACAATGAGGCATTCCTCATTTTTCCACCCCCCTCCCCTCTCCTCCCATGGCTACGAAAAAATCTACCTCTGCGGTTACCCCTGCGAAATCGGGTCAAGATGCGCCCGCGGAAGCGGAAAAAATTCCCGCTCCGCCTATTCATTCTCCGATACCGGCGAAGCGGAGAAAATCGACGGCGGCGGAGATTGAGGGCGACATTAAGGCTGATCGTATTGCTCGAAGCGGACTCAATACCCGGGTGCGTGGGCATCAGATGGTATCCAACAAACTCAGTCAGGCCAAACGGGATGCAAAAAACGATCGTTCCGGCGAGTGACGGCTGGAGGCGTTCATCTTTGAGTGGCGTGATAGGCTAGAGAACAGGTGATCTGGCCACCGGGCCTATGGGGCTGCGGGCTCACGAAGCGGATACAAAACACTCAAGGTGATTTTCATTCTTCGGTTTGAGGAAAAAAACCGCGGGGTCGACTCCGGCTGAATGGTTTGAGAGATCCGCAAAACTCCTTGATCCCGGCGCTCCCTGCGCCATGACTCCGGTCCATGAGTCAATCCCTCAACATCGCCGTGCTCGCTGGAGACGGCATTGGACCCGAAGTCATGGCCGTTTCGCTTGATGTGCTCCGGCGCGCTGGCGATAAATTCGGCTTTTCGCTTCATCTGAACGAGCAGTTGGTGGGAGGCGCCGCCATTGATGCGGTGGGGCAGGCCCTACCGCCGAGCACACTGGCCGCGTGTGAGGCGGCTGATGCGATTCTTTTTGGATCGGTAGGAGGACCGCAGTGGGAGCATCTTCCGCCGCAGGAGCAACCCGAACGAGGCGCGCTGCTTCCGCTCCGCAAACATTTCGGGCTCTTTGCCAACCTCCGGCCGTCCGTTTGTTTTCCTTCCCTGACGCACGCGTCCCCGGTCAAGAATGAACTGATCCCCCATGGGTTTGATGTCCTGTGTGTCCGGGAACTGACGGGCGGCCTGTACTTTGGACAGCCCAAGTTCCGTCGAGAAATCGATGGCGAGATGACGGCGGTCGACACCATGATTTACAAAAAGAGCGAAATCGAACGCATTGCGCACGTGGCTTTTGCGGCGGCTCGCACGCGGGACAAGCGATTGACGTCGATTGACAAAGCGAACGTTTTGGAGAACGGGCTCTTGTGGCGGGCCACGGTGACGGAAGTGGCTCAAAGCTACCCGGATGTGGTCTTGGATCATTTGTATGTCGACAATGCGGCCATGCAGTTGATCCGTCGGCCGGCTAGTTTCGACGTCGTCTTAGCCGAGAACCTCTTTGGCGACATTCTCAGCGATGAAATGGCGATGATTGCCGGCAGTCTGGGTATGCTTCCGAGCGCCAGCTTGGGGGCTCAGAAGCCAGGAGGATTATATTTCGGGTTGTTTGAGCCGAGTGGTGGCAGTGCTCCGGATATTGCTGGCCGTGGGATTGCGAATCCGATTGCGCAGATTCTTTCCTCGGCCTTGATGCTGCGATTTTCTTTCGGGCTGCAAGAGGCGGCGGCGGCCATAGAGGAGGCGGTCAAAGCCACGATTGCGCAGGGTTTACGGACCGGCGACATCTGGAGCGAGGGCACCCAGAAAGTGGGTACCAGCGAGATGGCGGCGGCGGTGGCGGCCAATCTTTAGTGGCGGCTACTTGTGAGTCTTCCGCCACCCGGTGCGGGTGGCGGCTCGGTTCTGCGGGCTGCGGGCTGAGAGCTGCGGACTGAGGGCCGCGGACTGAGGGCTGCGAGATCCGTCCGTGGTGGGCGTCGTAGACGATCACGGCTCGCGGAGGCGCACGGCCTTACCGGCCTCGTATTCATGCAGCCGCTCGCGGAGTGGCCGGAGAGCGACCTCGTCGGCGGGCGGCAGCAGCGCGATAGCGGCTCGCACCGCCTCTGCGGCAGCTGAAAATTCCCCCTTATTGGCCAGCGCGAGTCCGAGGGTGTCGAGAAATTGTGGATTGGTATTTCGGGACATGAGGCAGAGTCGGCGGGCCAGCGCGACCGCCTCATCTGCGGAGCGGACGGCTTCTTCGGGGTGAGCCGCCAGCACACGGGCCAGATCGTTGGCGGCGTCGAGCAACCGCGGGGCATCCTTCAAGGCCTGCCGGTAATTCGGCAGGGCGGCTTGAGGTTGACCTGCTTTGACCTGGACCCCGGCCAGATGATACCGGGTGAGGCCATCTTTGGGATTGACCGCCAACAGCTTTTCCAGCAAAGCCTGAGATGGCTCATACTGCCCAAGACGTTGGTACAAATCCGCCAGTTCCGCCATCAGTCCGGTATCAGCAGGAGTGATGGCCAGAGCGGCAGCCAACTCAGCTGCCGCCTCTCCGCCA
>JALRGB010000424.1 GCA_023253575.1 Verrucomicrobiales bacterium | reverse complement strand
CCGCCCACCCGCGGCAATACCACTTGCCAGATCAGCTGCTGCTCGATTATCCGCCACCGATCCCTCACCATGGCCCGTCTCATCTTCAATCCCGGCAGCAGCCAAGCCGTCGACTTCGACCTCTCCGCCTCCCTCGTCACCATCGGACGCGCCAGCACCAATGACATCGTCATCGACAACGCGTGGATCTCGTCCCACCACGCCAAATTCGAGCTTTCCGGAGGAGCCGTCACCGTGATCAGCCTCGGCAGCCTGCATGGGGTGCCCTTGAAAGAATTCAAACGCGTGGGAGGAGCGTATGTCCTCACCGACCTTGATTCACATAATGGAGTGATGGTCAATGGTAAACGCATTCAATCGACCCGTCTCCAGTCCGGCGATGTCCTTGCTTTCGGCCAACTCGAAGCCGTCTTCGAGGACTCCCCAGAAACCGGAGACGCAGGCCCCCCGCCAGTGATGGCCCCGCGCCTAATCGCCCCGCCGACACGGGAACCAGCGGTGGCATCACCAGCCCCGGAAAGCCGGCCGACGGCAGCGTTGGCGCCAACAGCAACAGCGGCGGCGGCAGTTCCCCAACCGGACGAAGAAGCCGTTTTGTCCAGCGGGCTGGGCGGGGGCGAAGTCGTCATACCAGCGCGAGGATTGATTCAACGGATTGATCTTTTGGACGATCTGATGGTGAAACTGGAAAAAAATGCACCGGGGTCGGCGGCGCCGTTACGCCCGCTGCGGGCCTCACTTTTGGAGTTACTACACGAGCATGGGATTGAGCCGTATGTGGTGGCGCCCGGACAATTGCTGGATGTGGCCACGCGCAAGCGGATCACCATTATGGAGCCCGCGCGGGACGGCGACGGCCCGACTGAAGTGGCGGAAATTTTTCGGCCTGGGTACCAGCTGAGGGACGGCGATGGCCGGGGGGCGAGCGGTCGAATTTTGCGCAAGACCGAGGTGAGCACCCGGCGGCGGCCGGGTTCCGGCGCGCAGCCATAAATTGAGGTGTAAATTCACAACCCATGGTTCCCGCTGCCACACCCATGTCGAAAGAAGTTGTCCTCGTGGGGGGCGGCCACAGTCATGCGCTTGTGCTGAGGATGCTGGGAATGCGGCCATGGCCAGGAACCCAAGTCACGCTGGTCAGCGATGTTTCCCACGCGCCTTATTCAGGCATGCTCCCCGGACACCTCGCTGGAGTGTATTCATGGGAGGAAACTCACATCGACCTGCGGCGGCTCTGCGCGTGGGCCGGCGCCCGCTTCATTCACGCCGCCGCCGCCGGACTGGACCTGCCACGAAAACAACTCCAGCTGCATGACCGCCCGCCGCTCGGGTTCGATGTCGTCTCGATCAACATTGCAGCACTGCTTTATGTAGATGACACAGATCTCTTACCTAAGGCTAACAAAACTCCTAAAGGAAATGCAAATATAATTCCAAAGAAGGTTAACATAAAAGTTAACGATAGTCCTCCCCAAACTCTTGTTTCAACATTTTCTAAACCAAAACCTCCATGAAT